>JAYVHY010000225.1:0-3821 GCA_043770615.1 Armatimonadota bacterium
TCCTATTCGACCAAAATTTACCGACCGCAAAGCAATGGCATTGGCAGGAATGAATCCTGATCCTACGCTCGGTAGAATCGTTGCTTGACGGCTCTTCCAAGGCTCATTTCCGAACGCAGGAACCTTTGCCAAATGCGTAGGGACCGAAAGCTGCCCGATAAGAACATCTAGTTGTCCATATCAGCGAATGAGAACTCGGATAACAGAACGAACTGGATAACATACTTCCGTGGAACCACAAGATCGGGATAAATTTCCACCCCTAACTGAGAAGCAAATTAGACGAGCACGGCGACTTAGGCAAGAGATGTCGCTTCCCGAGGTTTTGCTATGGCAGTGTTTGAGACCCAAAAACAACAAAGATTTTCGCTTACGAAGACAGGCTGCGCTCCTACCTGGTATCACGGTTGATTTCTACTACGCGACCCTACGTATTGCTTTCGAAATCGACGGCCAGATTCATGCAGGAAGAGAAAAAGAGGATAATCAAAGAGATTCTCGATTGAGGGCAGCCGGATACAAGGTAGTCCGGATTCCGGCTCGAAACGTTTTGAAAAGTCCGACTGCTGTAGCAGATTACATCCGATTGATCTGCCTTGGCGAAATCGATGATGATTTTTTAGACTAAGGACAAATCCCCCGGGGGAATAGTGGAACCGCCGAGTTGATCAACAATTCTTTGCCCGGACCCGATCAAACAAACATCGAATGGTTATTCAGCCCTTCCGTCTCGCCTTTCATCGGTAAAAAAGTCACGAAATGAAAGGCGATCCACCTTCCCATTCATGGGAAGGAATCGTATCATAATCTTGCCCCTTTGTCTCCTCAATTAGATCAGTAAATTGGTGCCAACAAGGAAAAGCGAACACGAAGGTCCTTCCCATGAATGGGAAGGTGTCGCATCGGTCACTCCCAATGTCTGAACAAATCCTGACCGATGCGACGGAAGGGCTGAACAGGAGACAATAGATGAGGCAGATGAGTTCTTAGGGGAATTCGGACTCTAGTTGTGATCAACTTAAACTGACGCAATAACCCTATTCCCCAACTCCGCTCTATGATTTCAAGCGGATATGGCTTGATGATCCAAACCAATGTTCCCTTCACGAGTCTCGAATTATTCACGGTGCGAAGCCCAATACTTCCGAGTTTCGTCGTTGCGGTTACACCATGCGGTATTTCCCGTTAACGACCAAAGTCTATCCCGAGAAAAATGTTGGACATAAAATTTGGTTAGCGAAGGGAAAAGATCAGGCGGGAAATCAGTTTGAAAACGCCTAGAAATGCTAATATCGTCTTGCGAAATGGAAGCCAATCTCGAGCGATACCTCCACGAAAGCATTCCTCTGACTCGCGCACTTGGTCTCAAAGTTAAGTTCGCAAGTCCAGAAAGAGTGTTGCTTGAGTGCCCCTTAGAACCGAACATTAATCTCCACGGGACTGCATTTGGCGGATCCATTGTCGCGTTAGCGACCATAACGGGATGGCTTTGGATTCACGTTTATATGCGGGAACGCAAGCAAACTCCCAAGCTCGTGATCAGCGAAAGCAACATGCAGTACCTCAATCCGGTTACCGGAACTTTCTCTGCCGAACTGCGGGCACCCAGCGATGCTGTGATCAACGCTTTTACTCAGACCTTTGACCGCCGAGGCTCTGCACGGATCGATTTGAATGTATCCGTGCTCTCTCAGGGTGAAGAGGTAGGTCTTTTTAAGGGCACATATGCCGCCCTTAAGGCATAATTAGGGAACATTGAGCGAAAAAGTCAAGAAACAAATGGATGAGCTTGCAAAGCTCGTCACGGAATACAAGCTCACCGAAGCAACTCTCGAAGGTGAAGGTTTTAAAATGTCGTTGCGAAAGTCGGCACCAAAACTGATGACCGTTGCTGCCCAGCAAACGCTGGTTTCGACCTCTGACGAAAGTCACGTTGAACATGCAGTTGTTCCTGAAGCCGCACCGGTACAAGCGGGGACTCCGATTAGTAGTCCGATGACCGGAATCTACTACGGTTCATCCAGCCCAAGTTCTCCGCCATTCGTGAACGAAGGCGACTCCATCACTGCTGGGCAGGTCGTTGGGCTGATCGAAGCGATGAAAGTTTTCAACGAAATCCATTCGACTGTCAGCGGTACCGTGAAAAAGCTCTGTGCCGAAAGTGGTCAGATTGTCAATCCTGGTGATCCGATTATGTACATTGGTTAGACCGTGTATATATCACTCCTGGCCCTGTCAATTCTTCCCAAACATGGGGCATTTTTGCTCGTTGGTGGAGGGAGTACCAAGGATGAAATGGCAATAGCTTTTGCCGATCTTTGCGGCGACACCACCCGCGAAGTCATTGTGCTTCCCCAGGTGCATACGAAGCCAGAGGACGGCGAATCCTCGGTGAAATTCCTCAAGAAGAATGGGTTCACCAATGTTTACATCGTCAAGAACACGGAGTTTACGGATACGGATCGAAAGGATCTCGAAGCTCACCTTGATAAGGCGGTCGGTATTTGGGTTCCCGGTGGAAACCAATCCTTATTCCTTAAGCGGTTCGGTCTTGAATGGTGCCAGCGGGTTTTTCCCAAGTTCATCGAGCGCGGCGGAAACTGGTTTGGTACGAGTGCCGGAGCCATGCTAGTTGGAAACCCGATGCTGGATGGTCAAAAAACAACAGAGGGAATCGGGCTGGTCGATGCCATTGTTGATACCCACTACTTTGTTCGTCACCGCGAAATTCGCTTGCGTAATGCGTTTTTTTCGAGTCGCGTTCAGTATGGTTTTGGACTGGATGAAGGCGAATGGATTATTCTCCGCGACAACCAGATTGAAAAGAAAGTTGGCTCACCGCAAGTGTTTCTGCGCGAGTCTGGATAAAATGCAGAGATGAGTCTCGTCGCGGCATCAATCCTCTTTTCTTTGGCAGCCGGAAGCAAATTCCCAATCGAACCCGAATATACCTATAACGGGGTTAACCGACCATTCAATGTTCGAGTCAATGGCAACTGGAACTCGAAGAAACTTACGCTTCGAATCTATCGCCCCGAAAAGAATGAAACCCTCGACGAGGTTGAAGTTAAAAGCGGAAAGGTTGATCTAGCGAAGGTGTTTCCGAACCTCTGGAAATCAAAGCGTGCCGAAGTGCTTTACTTGCAATTGCTCAATGACGGCAAGTCAGCGGGCCCCTCGTTGGTCATGCAGCCGATGACTAATCCGCCGGTTGTCACGCTTGACCCAACGACCAAAGCCCCCAAGTGGGAACCAGATGAGGACAAGGAGTACGCCGGTATCCGGTGCTGGGAAGATCAGAATGTCGTCTTGGTAACTGAATTTGGCGAAGCTGAATTCAAAATGAGACCAGACTCAGCGCCAAACACCGTTTGGAATTTCATTCAACTCGTACAGGGTGGATTCTACCGTGACATTATTTTCCATCGAATCGTGCAAAAACACCCGCGAACTGGGAAGCAGTTTGTGATTCAAGCGGGTGACCCTGCCGGTACGGGATCGGGCTCTCCGGGTTACAGTTTCATTCTCGAAAAATCAACGATTCCTCATGACTTTGGGGTTTTAGGGATGGCTCGATCAACCGATCCCAATACAAACGGAAGTCAGTTTTATGTGGCACTCAGTCGAGAAGCGACTCAGCACCTCGACGGAAAGTACGTGACGTACGGACAGCTAGTTCGTGGCAAAGAAGTGATCGCCAAGATTGCGGGCGTTGAAATTGGACCAAAAGATGATCGACCGGTAAAGCCTCCGCTGATTAAGAGTGCGAAATTAGTGAATCCGAGAGACCATTAAGCGGTAAAGTCTTCGGGATGTTAGTC
>JAYVHY010000226.1:0-20833 GCA_043770615.1 Armatimonadota bacterium
TGGGCCGCCGGGTCCGCCGCCATCAAACCACACTGATACACTCCCCCTGCAATCGTCGCCTCGGTGCCGATCACCCCGTAACGATGATTCTTAGAAACCTGCAAAGCCGTCGAAATTGCCGGATCAACCGTCCCAATCACCGGACAAGCAAACTCCGCTTCAATATCCGAAAGCGCATGAGCCGAAACCGTGTTGCACGCCACTACGATCATTTTCACATCGTGGCTAGCAAGAAAGTGAGCACAATCCAACCCGTACCGCCGAATCGTGTCGTGCGCCTTCGAACCATAAGGCGTCCGAGCAGTATCGCCAAGATACACAAACCGCTCGTTGGGCATCGCCTCCAGACAACTTTTTAAAACGGTCAAGCCGCCAAGTCCGCTGTCAAAAACACCAATGGGAGCGTTGGGATTATTGGTAACCATTGTTGCTCAACCAGAGTTTACAAGGCGTGTCCAAGTAAGGTGGTGAATTTAGAGAGGAGTCTCGCAAGAATCCTAGAATTACCAGGTTGAAATTGTTATGGAATATCCATAAGATTGTTCTGCTGCAGCCAATGTCATTGTCACTTATAACCCTATTGGTCTCATTGAGATCATGAAGGAAAATGAAATGAATAGTTTAGGTTTTAGGCTGGCCCTAGGTTTATCGGCGACTGTCTTGGCAGCGAGCTCGATTGCCCAAGGAAATTTATATGTGTCAAGTGAAGGAACGAATTCGGTAAAGGAATACAACGGTACCACCGGAGCTTATATTCGGGACTTCGTTGCAGCTGGTGATCATGGACTCGGTTCTCCTCAGGGCTTAACTTTTGATTCTTCTGGAAACTTGTATGTTTCGAGTCTGGGATCAGGGCAAGTCTTGCAATATGACCCGAATGGCAACTTTACGCGGGTTTTTGCCAGCGGGTTCACCTATCCAGCTGATATCACGTGGCGCAACGGGCTTCTCTACGTTAGCGATGCCGGAGCGAATCGATCTCTCAAACGTTACAATGCCAGTGGGACTTTGATCGATACGTTTGTTACCAATGTCAATGACCCAGATGGACAATCATGGGATGCCGCCGGCAACCTTTACCTGAGCATATTTTCGGATAATCGGGTGGCGAAGTACAGTCCAACTGGAACATTTCTTGGCAATGCGGTTACCGTGGGGCAAGGAGGGTTAAATGGTCACTTAGATAGCTTGTTCCTGGCAAACGGCGATTACCTGGTTAACAGCTTTGGTACGGGAACCGTCAAGCGATACAATCTGCAAACCGGAACGTACTTAGGAGACTTTATCAACGTCGGTGGAAATACCCAGGGCATTCAAATCGGAAACGATGGTCGGATTTATGCCGGAGACTACCAAAATGGCATGATAAAGAGATTCGATCAAAATACCGGAGCACTCCTAAATACATTTACCGTCGGTGGAGGTCTGGTTCGTCCCAATAACTTTGCCTTCTCTCCAGTGCCTGAGCCATCTTCGGTTGTTGCCATTGCTGGACTCTTGTTCTGTTTGGTACGGCGAAAAAGAAGCGCGAAATAGCAGTGTTGGCTGCTGGGGGTTAGCCTAAAGACCGACTCCCAGCAAGCTAGACTCATTTCCAGTCGAGACTAATTGGGCATGTTTGGATCATGTGTCTGCCGGAGTATAATTTGGTCGTCATAGCTCCGATTATTAAAGCTAGCAAAGCTTAGTTTGCCAATAGCAACAAATGCCAATAGACCTTGATTTCCAATTGGATCGGAACTCTCCCGAACCGTATTATAGTCAGGTTGTAGAGACTATCCGGACAATGATCGCCTCGGGAGCGATTAATCCGGGACAGCGTCTTCCAACGATTCGCAAATTAGCGTCGCAACTTGAGGTCTCGCCTCTTACTGTTTTCGAGGCATACCGGGTACTTCGGCGACTCAATTTAGTCGAATCAACCGTCGGACGAGGCACTTCAGTCACAAAATTGATTAGGGGAGTCGAAGGAATTGAGTTCCTTAGACAGGCCCCTCGAAAGCAACTTGACATGCTTTTTGAGGTTATTGCGGCTCAGAGTAATGTCCGATCTATGGCTACCAGCGTAGCTGATACTTCTTACTTTCCGGCTGACGAGTTTATTGCAGGAATCGACGAGTTAAGAAGAGAGCAACATTGGTCGTTCTATTACGCTCCCGGTGACGGGGCCCATGTTTACCTGGAAGCTGTCGCAAGTATTTTGACTTCAAGTGCAGCACATTGCTCAGCCGACCAATTAGTAGCAACCCTAGGCGGAAGAAATGGGCTGCGACTACTCGCATCGGAATTCGTTGGATCTGGAAGCTCGGTCGTTATCGAGGGCTATCAAGCCTTAGGACATCAGGGACTTTGGTCTTCGACCGGCGTGAAGTCGGTAATTATTCCTAGGATCGATCGAAAATCAGATTTTGATACTCTCGAAAAAGTAAAAGACGCGAAAGCAATCTACGTTGCATCTGGAGGCTGTCCTGCCACTGGAAGGGTTATGGATATGGATGATCGATTGCGGCTCCTCAGGCTTGCTAGTAAAAAAGGCTGGATCGTAATCGACGACGCGTCTTACGCGTTAGTGAGATACGGTCAACAATTTCCGTCACTTTCATCGCTAGATACAAATGTCATGGAAGTTGGCACCTTTACAACAAATCTGGCTCCGGGACTACGTCTTGGTTACCTGAAATTGCCGTCTAACGCGAGGAAGCAGATCATTGGAAGAATTCATGATGAGGACGCCGGGGGACCACTCTATGCTCAACTCGCTTTTTCAAAATTCGTCGAGAATGGCGGATATAGATCGCACATGTCGCGAGTTTTGCCAAAGTACCAAATACGACGGGATTCTCTGATCCAAGCATTGAAGTCTTCGATGGGTGGTCTTGCCACATGGAGTATTCCGATGGCAGGATTAAGTGTGGGCTTGCACTTAGAAAAAAGGGTCAATCAAGAAGCACTCTTTGATGCCTGTTTGACAAACGGGTTTGCTTTTTGTCCGGGCAGTTATTTATGCCACCCGTCAGAATCCGACCGCTTTATTCGCTTATCCTTTGGAAATCAACGCAAGGAATCGGTTAGGCAAGCCATTATGACTTTTGCTGACCTTGTGAGAACGATCTAGCGCTTTCGATCGAATCGCAGTTTTTCGCCATTAAGAGTAACTTCAATCCCCTTAACTTCACCGCTTGAGATAAGGAATTTGCAGGGTGTTCCCGAGTCCATGTTATTGTCATGAGCCGAAAATGCATCCATTCCCGTACTCTTTAGCAATTGGGGCAAGTCGTCCCAATCAAACGCAAACTGACCACCGGACAATCGAACAAAAATATCGCCGAACAGGTCATTGTGAAAGGTCCCTGAGTACTTCCTTGCCTCCAAGCTGAGCAGACCAGACACACCGGGATTTGGCGCAATCGGCTTAATTTTTGCTTGCGCCTCAATGCCTTTCTTCGCCTCGTCGCTGTATCCTTTTCGAAGTCTTTCGTCAATCGGATAGCCAAGAAGTCGATCCATTACGTCGATAGAAACGACCGTGTTGAATCCATCGGCTGGTGCCCCCGTGTTGCACATCATCGCGACTCCACACCCTTTCTCAGGAATCATACAAACAAGTGCTGCGTAACCCGTATAACCGCCTCCATGCATCGCAAATCCAGGCGTATCGCGGTAGCTACCGAGGTTCCACGCGTAACCAAACCCCTCAAGCTTTCGGATTGATCCATTTGGATTAATTTTCCCCTGGAGCGTCATCATTTGCTTGACGCTATCTTCCGAAAGAACCCGGTTTCCATGGCTCTCACCCTTTGACATGAACATCACCATGTACCTCGCCATATCCGACGCGGTTGCCATGACTCCACCGGCAGCATGCATCGTGCGATCCGTCTTCATCATTGGGGAAGGTACGATAGCTCCCAATTGAACAATATGCGGCGGAGCAAAATTTGGGTCGTTGTAGCAGTCCGACACAAGAGCCGTTGAGCGGTTCATTCCAGTCGGGAGAAAAACATTCTCGCGCAAATAAGCTTGCCACGACTTTCCGGTAACCGCCTGAATCACTCGACCCAGAATTGTGAAATGAACATTTGAATATCGAATCTGCTTCGTCGGTTTTGAAGCCCCCACAATCTTGTAAAACCGATCATCGGTGATGCCACCGGTATATGCGTCGAGAGTCACAACATTACCACCGGTGAGGCCTGGACGATGGCAAAGAAGGTCGCGGATCGTAATCGTTTTGGCATACTCTTTGTCAACCAAAGTGAATCGTGGAAGGTACTTTTGGACCGGCGCGTCTAAGTTAATCTTGCCTTTTTCCGCTAACTGTGCAATGGCGGTCGCGGTCATGGTCTTCGTGATGGAGGCAATGTAGTAGCGAGTGTCAATATCAGCCTTTTTTCCGGAGAAAGGTTCTGATTCTCCTTCGGCGTCAAGAACAACGACCTTACCGTCCTTGATAATTGCAATCGAAAAGCTGGTGACGCCGTAAGTTGGCATCTGTTCTCGCCAGTATTTAGCCAGGTCACTAAAAGCAGGGTTTGCGTCTAGCGGAAGTCTGATATATGAAGTTTGGCTCGCAACCATGGTCGCGATGATTGAAAACAGCATGATCGGAACTACGCAAGTCTCTGCGATTAGAGTAGAACAGAATTAGCCATTTTACGTTTTCTTGCCTAGGCTAATATCTACTTGATCGCGTCTTCCGGAAGCAGAAAGTCCTTAGTATGGGGAAACATGGTTCGGGTGTAAAAGACACCGTCGAAGTGAGAGGGCCATTTTGTCGTGACTGGCGCATAGCCCATGGGACTCATTTGAAGCGGATCGTGCAGCCAGAGTGACTTCGGTAAGGATCTAAAATCAAGAAATTTGAACTTCTTCTCCGATTGAAAGAACATCCACTCAATACTGTCCTTTGCAGGTTGCGGAATTTCCATTGGTTTCGGCATAAACGGATTTCCAGCTTTTCCTTCATAAGCCACAAAAGCAATGGAATACGCTTGATTCTTCATCCGAGAGAAAACAGTATCGCCCATCATAAGCAAGTTTCCTTCTTGGCGGTTCAACTCCATATAAGGTCTATTCTTTCCGATGTTTCGAGATATATGGCTGCTGGCCGCCCAGACGATTACCTTGTGACCCTTATAACGGGTATTGACCGTCCAATCCAGAAGGTCAGCCATACTCTTGTCTCGTACATTCCCTAATTCTGCAGGAATCAATTTTTTAGTCTTTGGGTCGGAAAAAAGAGTGCTATACAGGGCAGCAAGATCGTTACTCTTGGCGAGGGCAGGAAGGGCTAGAACGGCCTGCCGGAGAATGGCGTTAGTGTCTCCCTGATCTCTTACCATCAGAGCCTTCGACACTTTAAGGGTGTCTTTTCCAAGTCGTGATTGTTCTTCCTGACTAATGCTTCCTTTTTTTGTAATTAAGAACTCTTCGATATTTGAAACTTCCGCGCCACAACCCTTTTCTGTCAGTGCTTTGCGAAGCTCTGCAATAAACATTGAGCCTGAATTTTTCGATGAAAACTGGCAGTCAAATCCGCAAGTCTGTATAGGTGAGGCAGTCGATTGGGTTGACTTCACGTAGTCCGCCAAAATTGGGAAGAGTCCACCTGTCGTCCAAATTCCAAAGATTCCTTCCGAATAGGTGGATGCGGGCTTGGTTGGATCCTTAGCATTTCGGTCTGCCAGACTACAACTGTAAACTCCCGACTCCCACGCCAGAACATCAAAGCCCATCTTTTGGTGCAGGAACTTAACCAATCGAATTTTTGCAGCTATTGTTGCACCGTCGCCATGACTTTGCTCGCCAAGCAGCACTACTCTAGAGGATCCGATTGCCTTTTTGATGGGTTCAAAATCAGAGAAATCTTCGTTTCGGGGATCAATGGTTCTAAGATCGCTTGATAGCAAGGCAAGTGAAGTCGCTTTGTCTCTCTGGACGGAGTTGACCAATAGTAAAGACGCCAATGCGGTAACCATTAAGTTCGCTACCAAATCTCTTTGTAAGAAGTTCCAACTCTGGCTTGGTTGAACATATTTCCGCACAAAATGTCGGTTGTGACTTTAACCTATTCGACAGAATTCTCGTCGATAGGTTTCAGGAGTACGACCAAACCACATCCGGAAAATCCTTCCAAAATGAGATGCATCCGAATAACCAAGATCAGCAGCAATATTGTTGATGGGAAGATTTGTCGCAAGTTTTGAGAGTGCCGACTGCATTCGAATGCGATGGGTCATGGCTGATTTTGATGTACCATAAGCGGAAAACGCTTTCGACAAGGTTATAGGGTGTACCGCAATCTCTTCCGCTAACTCGGTTAGGGTTGGCGGATTAGCAAGTCTATCTGACAAAATTCCTTCAACTTGGCGAAACCACTCAGGGCAACTAATTTGCTCTCTTGCCGATGAAAGCAAGAAGACGAGTTCTTCAACTGTCGATTCAGTCTCCTCGATTCCTGCAGACCACAAAGAAAGCAATAACTTCGCTGTGGGATGCAATCCTAACCATCGGTAGTCAGAAACGAGTTTTCGCCACGATTCTTCAAGTTCCGAATTAGCTGAAAAAACTTGCAGTGATAGCACCGTCATCCCAGCAGGTCCGACCACGTTTTCATGTCTATAGTCGGCAGGCTTAATAACGATCGACCCAGCCGTGGCAAATTGATCGCCAATTTGTGATGATTCTTTTACCGACCCGGCGAGGACAAAGCTCACTTTGTCTTCGCCATCACAGTGCATCAGCATCCGTTTTGCCGAACGGTACTGCGTTACTCTAAACGAGCTTTTTCGATCGGCCAAACTATCCACTTTTCGGAGTACGGTTAGTTCTGAGATAGGGTTACGATTTCATGGTCTAGATGTCCCAAACGACATTGACTATAACCCATTTCCCGTTGATCCTGGCCAAATGTATGTAGTCAATCCAGTCCTGCCCAATCGCCTTTGCCGATGCAATGTTGCCGTGAATTTCGAAAATTTTGATTTCCAGTTTGCGTTTGTTCGGCGCATATGACTTGGGTCCATCTTGAGAAGCTGTTTGCTCGACGAAGTGAACCGCCGATTGGTTACTGAGAGCCTCCTTGCCTTCCTTATTCTTTTTCACAAATCTCTTTGCCAGCTCGGGCGAAAGGGCTGATTTGACTCGCTCAGCATTCCCTTCGTAGTAACCCTCGATGTAGTCTTTGATCACGTTCTTAATTTGGTCTGCTGGCTTCTGCTCCTTAGTTTGCATAAGTTTAGAATCCCCGCTACCAGTAACAGAGGCACAACAAATCGAAAAGCCTATTACTAGGAGACACGTAAATAACCGTAGATAAGTCCTCATCTCAATCCTGTACATCTGCCGATCTTTTATTTGTTCCCAAGGAAAGGAACTGAAAAAGGTTCCCTACTCCATTTCCAAATCATCGAGTTTGCCGATTAGTGGAGTCGAGCATCCCACTACCAAGACTCGAGTCCCCCCTTCTTTCATATTCCTAGACTTTGCCCACGCAGCCAAGTCTTGGATTCTCTTCTGCAGTTCAATTTGGTCATTTTCTGCTAAATAGACATTCGCCGTCTCAATCTTAATCAAAGACCGAATCTTTGAGTCAACTGGCAGCTGCAAGTGCGAGGAATGAATTCTCTTTGCCAGTCCTTCCAAAATCGAAGTAACTGCACCAACGTAAGCTTCTTGAGTTTCTGCATTCTGGTCTGCCGCATCATAGGAAAACCAATCTGCAGATGCCTCGTACACAGCCTCGATTTGTCGGGTGGACTTGCGGCTTGAGTGAATCTGGATCAGACCAACCGAAGTCAGGGCCCGAAGGTGATAGTAAAGACCTTTGGGTGGAACTCCCAGCTCAACCGAGAGTTCTGAGACGCTCTGAGGACCGTTCGCCCTTAAGGACCCAATTATCGACCAACGTCGAACCGAACTCATCGCCCGCCATTGGTCTGCGCTCAAAACGAGTTTGGAGGTTAACATTTACTAGTTATTTTGACTGATTCACACAATTGGTAAAAATATGTATTATAATTTTACCAATGAAATCACTGATGTGGTTCATTTGCACGGACAAAACAATGAATTACTTTCGCAATAAGGGTCGGGCAAGGCTAAAAGGGCTGCTTCCGATCACTTTACTGACCATTACTCAGCTTGCAGTGGCACAAGCTGACCTTCTCGTCGCTGACTCCGTCCATAACTCAATCAAGCGATTTGATGGTGTGACTGGAGCCTACAAGAGCGATTTCGTTACCGCAGGTAGCGGTGGACTCAGCGCGCCCTTCGGCATTACCTACGGTTCTGATGGCAGCCTTTACGTTGCCAGCGATCCCACTCGCCAAATTCTCAAATACAACGGGCAAACCGGAGCGTTCGTGGGAGTTTTCGCAACTTTGCCAAGCGTAAATAATCCTGGGCATATCGCTTTTGGTCCAGACGGAAACATGTATGTTTCTGAATGGAATGGCAAGTCTGTCTGGCGATTTAATGGCACAACCGGTGCCTCTCTCGGAGTTTTTGCGACAAATGCCAATCTTGATCAACCGGATGGGTTAGCATGGCGCGGAAATGAACTCTTCATTTCAAACAGTGGACACGGTCGAGTTGCTCGGGCAGATGCGACCACCGGAGCCTGGCTTGGTGGCTATGCCGGTTTTGAAGGATCGTTGTTGAATCCCACGGAATTGAACTTTTTGGGTGACGGTAGCTTGCTTGTGACTGCGTTTGGCAACAATAGCATCCGGAAATATGATCCAACTGGTGTATTTGTTAGTACGTTTGCGACTTCTTCAGATCTAGACGGGCCGGTAGGAACCCTCGTTGGTTCGGACGGAAACCTATATGTAAGCAGCTTTAACAATAGCAAGATCCTGAGATACAACGGCACAACCGGAGCTTATATGGGAGTGTTTGCTCAGGGAAGTGGACTACTCAATCCGAATAACATGACTTTCATGCCGGTGCCAGAGCCTGGATTCTGGGCAATTTTGGCAATTGCGAGCGCACTATTCGTATTCGAACGACGAAACCGACGACTCAAAAAAAGTGCTTTGGTGGCGACCGGTGTTGTCGCTTGTTCGATGTCATTTGCCAACCCAGGAAATCTACTGGTCAGTGGACGCGGAAGTAACAATATCGTCGAGTTTGATGCAGCTACCGGTAATTTTGTGAAAGTATTCGCGAGCGGCGGGTTGTTGAATAATCCCGTCGGCATGGCAATCGGGAATGATGGAAATGTCTACGTTTCGAACGGTCTTGGATTAAACGTTCTCAAGTACGACGCAAACGGCAATTCCCTTGGCGTGTTTGCTTCGGGGGGCGGACTTGGCGAACCACGTGACTTAACATTTGGTCCCGATGGAAACTTATATGTAGCCAGCGGGACCACCAGACAAATCATCAAATATGACGGTACAACCGGTGCGTCAATGGGTGTTTTTGCAACCACTGGACTTAATGGTCCTGTGGGCTTGACTTTTGGACCGAACAATGACCTTTTTGTCAGCAGCGCGTTAAATAACCGAGTCATTCGATTTAACGGAACAACTGGCGCGTCGTTGGGAATATTTGCATCCGGGGGCGGTTTGAGCAATCCGACCGACTTACTTTTCAGACCAGATGGAAATCTGTATGTCTTGAGTGCTGTTTCGAATCAAGTACTTCGATACCAGGCTTCGACCGGGGCCTTTGTCGATGTATTTGCTCAGGGTGGAGGATTGAACATTGGGCTGGGAATGCTCTTTGATTCAGTCGGTGATATCCTTGTAGGAAGTAATCAATCGAATCAGATATTGAATTATAGCGGTGCGACCGGTGCCTTTCAGCAGGTCTTTGCTTCGAATGCTTCGTTGCAAAATCCTAATGGAATGACGTACTTGCCGGTGCCAGAGCCTGCAACCGTCTTGTCGCTGGCCACCCTCTCGATTTGCCTCATCAGAAGGAGGAAGAAGAGCAAAATTTAGAGGCTTTTTGGTGGTCCGTTGTTCCCTTCCAAAAGACATCCAGACCCATCTGCGGCCCCGCTTTGGAATAATCCCGGGGCCATTTCCGCTCTTTTCGAGTAACATTTGGTAAATAATTTGCGTATCTTTTTACCAAATACCGATCGTGCAAATAACTGTGAGAACAAGCATCAATATGAAAACACCAATCCAAATGGCTCGAATTAGAATCCTAGTGTCGGCTAGCGTATTCGCTTGCGCAATGATCCCTCTTGCCCAGAATCAGGATGGGACCGACAAGACTTCTGCTGCGGCCCAACGCCTTGTAGCGGCCAAGAAAGCGATGAGGGGCCAAAGGGCAAATCTTTCGCTGGAGCAGCTCGAACAACTCTCCCACGACGATCCGTCAAATGGCGACGTGGTCTATCGAAAAGCTTTGATGCTCGGGGCGGCAAAGAAGTATCCCGAGGCTATAGTCGCATACAATCGAGCTCTAGAATTAGGTGCTGCCTCACCCAAGTTTGTGGCAAACGTGAACTACGATCTTGCCTGCTGTTATGCTCAAACTGGTGACTTACCATTGGCGATGACAAAGCTCGTGCAAGCGATCAACCTTGGATTTCGCGATATCGACCATGCTCGAACCGACACGGACCTTTTGCCACTCCATAGCAATCCGAACTGGGAATTCCTCGTAGCGAGCAAAGATACGACAAAGATGAACCGTACGGAAGGGTACCAATACGACCTTTGGTTCCTCAATCGAGAATTGAGGCGAATTCATTACCGTTTTGATAACCGCTATCCTGCCTCAGCCTTTGATGCTCAAGTCAGCAAAATATTAGCAGGTATTCCAAACTGGCCCGACGAGAAAATCTTGATGGAAATGAGAAGGCTCATGGTAATGGCCAACGATGGCCATACGAATCTATGGGCCCTCATGGATGGAAACCGTCCCCCGTTTGACATGGAAATGTTCGAAGACGGGGTCCACGTTCTCGGTGCTAAACCTGGATTTGAACGTCTACTTGGCCAAAGTGTTGTTGCTGTCAACGACATCCCGATCAAGAACTTTCTTGATCAATTTGGCCAGTGGGTGAGCAAAGACAACGAGATGGGAACCATCAATGCCATAAGCTTCTTTGGTACCAACACCAGCTTCCTTTTTGGGGCGGGCATTATTCCGAGCAAAGACAACCTAACCGTGACATTCCGTGCCGCCGATGGCACCACGAATCGGGAATCCTTTGCTTGCAATAAATCGAATCAGGCCTCCGTCAGCCCGATCAAAGTCTCATCCAAAATCTTGTGGCTTAAAAAGGCCCGTGTTCCGTACTGGGCGGAAATGATTCCAAACACGAAAACTCTGTTCTTTCAGTACAACACCATCACAAGTGAACAGGCCGAGCCGATTGACAAGTTTGCCGACAATCTCATGAAATTAGCCGATGATAATCACGCAGATCGTCTCATCATCGACCTTCGCCACAATGGCGGAGGGAACAATCAGTCTTATCGACATCTCCTTCGGACCCTCGTTCGGAGCAAATTTAACGAGTCAGGAAGATTGTTTGTGATTGCTGGTCGCCGAACCTTTTCTGCCGCCCAATGCTTTGCAACTGATGTTGAGCGCCAAACGGACGCAATCTTCGTTGGTGAACCGACTGGGTCGAGCCCCAATTTTATTGGCGAGGCCGTTCCGATCACCTTGCCTTATTCAAAAGCAATGGGAGTTATCTCAGACCTTTATTGGCAAAGAGGACAATCATTCGATTTTCGTAAGTGGATCTCGCCGGAAATTCACGCAATGAATACGTATGAGGAGTACGCAACTGGCAAAGATATGGCAGTGGAAGCGATCTTGAAGTACCCATTTTCTGAAAAGTAAAGCAGCTTGTTTGAACCTAAATGCCCGCTAATCGAGCAAAAAGTGAAAAATTTAGTTTGATTCATCAAACTATTGGTATATACTAACTATATATGACAAACGACGCACAGAAGCTCATGAACTTCTATCCGAAAATCTACTTCGCGTGCCACACAAGGCACGTAAGAGATCCTAAAACCGAGACAGTGCTGACTTCAAACCAAGCAAGCATTCTCGATCACTTGGATTTGGATGAACCCATGAGCCTCAATGCGTTGGCAAGTCATATGGGGGTCAAAGCCTCCACCATGTCCATCTCGGTAGATCGACTTGTTGGTTTTGGATACATTTTTCGGGAGCGATCGGAAAAGGACCGAAGGCAGATTTTGCTTCGGTTGACACCATCTGGGCTAGAACTTTCAAAAGCTCATTCGGTGTTAGATGCTGAGCGAGTTCAAGGAATGCTTGCCACCCTTTCGTCCGAGGATCGAGAACTTGGAATCAAAGGTCTCGAGCTGATCGCGAAAGCTGCTGAGAGGTTTTTAGCCGCACGAGGTCCGGGATGGAAGGACTCAGAACATGAAAAAAACGAATAGGAAAAAAATGATGAACACAATTCTCATAATCGTTGGAATAATCACTGTTCCAATTCTCGTCGTACTCATCGGGGGCATGATGCTCCCCGTTAATCATACGGCATCGGTCGAGAAGACCTTTGCCACTAAACCTGACAGAATCTGGAGCCTTTTGACCGATATTGAAGGTCAACCGAAATGGCGAACAGACCTTAAATCAATCAAAGTGGTTTCTCAAGATCCAGTTTCTTGGGTCGAGACATCCGGATTTGGTGAGATCCCCATGAAGGTCGAGCGAATTGAGTCGAACCAAACGTTGGTAACTCGAATCAACAGTACAGAGTTGCCCTTCGGTGGGACTTGGACCTTTAAGCTAGAGCCACAAGGATCCAGTACCAAGCTGACTATTACCGAAGACGGCGAAGTTCGCCAGCCAGTCTTTCGGTTCCTGTCAAAGTATGTTTTTGGACACACAAAAACGCTGAATACTTATATGGGACACCTCGAAACCTTTCTCAAAAAGGAGGCCGTGTAATGGGTCTCGAAACTGTATGCCGGGTCAAACTAAACTCCGAAATCTCGGAAGGGAAAGCTCACTGTGGTGATGGTGAACTTGAATTCCGCGGTGAATTCAAGATTCGATGGAAGTGGTCAGATCTTGAACGGGTCTCCAGTAATGACGGAGTCTTAATTGCAGTAAGGGGTTCCGAAGTGGCTGAGTTTCACCTCGGCGATTCCGCGGCAAAGTGGGAGCACGCGATTAAGAACCCCAAATCAAGACTCGACAAACTCGGACTTAAAGCGAACCACAAATATGCAGCGTGGGGCGAGTTTGATGAAACCTTTGCCGCCGAGCTCAACCAAATCGCTGGGGAACCAGGTGCTAACGGCCCGTACGATATTGTCTTTGTCCGTTTAACCACCCAAGACGACCTAACCGACCTCACTAAAGCCCGCAACGCGATTGCTTCGAACGGCGGAGTCTGGGCAGTCTGGCTCAAAGGAAAGAAAGAACTATCTGAGACTCACGTGCGAGATTACGCCCGCAACAATGGACTGGTCGATGTCAAAGTCGCCAGCTTTTCGCAAACTTTAAGTTCTCTAAAATTGGTGATTCCTGTTTCAGAACGCGAGTCGCCCAGATAAATCAGAGTTTTCGACGACTTGAAACTAAAAAAGGGGCTTCTCGGTATTGGATGTAAGAATATGACTACAACTGTTGCATTTTTTGGCTTGGCTGTCCATGGAACCGCACGAAATCCCCTGCCAATCAGTGCTGGCGTAAGTATCCAAGAGCTGGTGGTGGCGGGTACTCCGAAGGACTTTATGATTGCCCGTCACCTCAAGGTTACGGGCACCAATCAGCAAATCGGAAGTGTCTTAGCAAAAATAGCGGTCGAACGCCATGGATATAAGGCTGGTTTCGCCGATTCGGCATTGACCAATCGTCGTCGAAACTGGTTTCAGGCAAACTTTCCCGCAATGGTCGAACGATCACACGGTGTTACAGAAACACTCAAAGAGCCGAATATTGACCCCTTCGGATTGACCTACGATATGATGACTGGACCAGGCTGTTCGACCGTCTTTTATCCGGGGACGGTCACAGAAAGCGGTCATTCTGTTCTCAGTCGAAACTACGATTTTTCCACCAAAACCTATGCTGAATTGACTGGAAGGACTGCCGCACCTAATTCAAGAGCCTTTACGGCAGATCCATACATCCTTGAGTTGCACCCAACGAAGGGCTACGCTTCCCTCGCCATAGTGTCTTATGACCTGCTCATGGGGTGCGTGGATGGATTAAATGAAAAGGGGCTGACCGTAGCGTTGCTGGCAGACGACATGTCTCGTGGTGCCAAGCCTTCTCGGGGAAATCAAGTTGGCTTAGGAGAAATTGAAATTCCGCGGTTCCTCCTCGAAACTTGCGCTACGGTTGAAGAAGTTATTAAGGCGACCAAAGACTTGCAACGCTACTACAGTTTCATCCCGTGTCACTACATTATTGGTGATGCCAAAGGTAATTCGTGTGCCATTGAGTGGTCCGTTTCGAACGGCAAATGGAGTGTGGTCAGAGGTAATGGGAAGCCACAAATCGTGACAAACCACCTGGTATCAGAGTTTCAATCTCGGTCTAGCTTCCCTTACGATCCAGACCCAAGAGGTAGCTTTAATCGGTACTGCAAATTAGAAGACCAGCTTGCCGGAATCAAAGGCAAGCTCGGAGTTGACAAGATGAAGGAGCTGAATCAATCGGTTGCTGCGGGACCGAACACGTCTCGTAATCCGAAAAATGGTCGAACCCTTTGGCACTCGATATACGATACGACCGCAAAGTCTCTCGAAGTGAGTTTCTATTTGGGTGAGGCCACCGATGGATCCTTAAAATCTCGAAAGTCCCCTTATCTTAAGTTTTCGATGAGGTAGATAATTTGGACTGATTGCGGTTTTGTCAGTCAAACTCCACAACTAAATTCGATTGATGATTGATCCTCGGTAACGTTTTCTGTCTCTTGCTCGTTAATTTAGTATCTTGAACGTCGATGACCTACTATTAGACATTGATACTTACGGAGGGCGAGCCCTTTTCGATCGAGACTTTACGCACTTTCGCATCATCGCTTCCCGAAAGAGTCCGACCAATTGTGTCGATGATTTTCATGGTCATTCTTATGCTTATTTCTCTTGGAACGTGAAGGGCCTTACCTATGAGGAGTTTGAAGATGGCTCCAGTCGAGAAAATACACCTTGGCTTACCGGTTTTCATCCACTTTCAGAACGCCATCGTTCCCAGATTAAGAAGCCGACAACCGTAATGGCGGTTAGGCTCAAACCGAGTTTTCGAAAGAAGCTAGAACACAAATATGGACCCTTTCCAAATTCAACGGTTTTGAACAACTCTTTAGCCATCGAGCTTGGGCAATGGATTTTCAAAGAAGCCTGGAGCCAGGATTCCGTCAGTAGTCTTGTTCTTGAAGGTTTAGTCCACCAGTTGGTTGGTGAGCTGTATCGTGAAATGCACCGGTCCAATCAGCCGACCGAGCAATGGCTTGTTTCCCTCGGCGAAAAAATGGAACGCAACTGGAAAGAACCTCTCGATTTGGCAAAAATTGCGTTGGAATTTGATCTTCATCCAAATTACATCTCCAGGGCCTTTGCGCGGCACTTTGGTCGCACGCTTTCAGAGCAGAAGTCGGCAATTCGATTGCGACATGCCGCTCGCATTCTTACGACGTCAGAGCTATCAGTGGCTAGTATCGCCGCTGAATGTGGTTACTACGACGAAGCCCATTTTTCGAGGGCATTTAAGAAACGATTCGGAACAAGTCCTGGCAAATACCGGCTTTCAAGCTAGGCGAAACATCATTACAAGAAAGTCATTTGTGTACAAGGACTTCACCGCCCATGTGTCGCATGATTGAAAAACCTGTTATCAGGCGGTTTAGTTATGAAATTTTTTTTTTCTCTTTCTCGATGCGGCGCAACTCTGCTTTGCCTAGCAACCTTATCGGCCCTAACCAGGGCCCAAGATCTTTTTGTCGCAAGCATTTTTTCGGATGAAGTGTATCGCTTCAATGGAACCACCGGAACAAATATGGGAGTGTTTGCATCTGGAATGGATGGACCTTACGGAATTGATTTTGGTCCGGACGGAAATCTATATGTCTGTTCCTTGTTTGCTGGGCCTAAAACAATTAGCAAGTACAACGGAACTACAGGGGCTTCGCTTGGCACATTCGTTAACCTTGGAGGTGCAAATCCTATTGACATCCGATTCCGGGCTGACGGTCTGTACGTTACGATCGGGGGTTCGACTGGCGGTATCCAGAGGTACGACAAAAATACTGGCGCAGCACTTGGTGCCTTTACGCCACTAATCAATGACCCCATCGGAGTCGACTGGAATACGAGTGGCGACTTGTTTGTCAGCTCTTTCAATCAAAACAAGATATTCAAATACAATGGCACCACCGGAGCCCTGATCGGAACATTTGCAACCGCCTCACTAAGCAGTCCGTACGGCATGAGATTTGGGCCAGACGGAAACCTGTATGTGGCAAACGTAGGGTCCGATGTAATCACTCGATACAACGGCACGACCGGTGCGTTAATGGGGACATTTGCCAGCGGAGGTGGACTTAATGATCCAACTGGAATTCTCTTTGGTGGCGATGGACATCTTTACGTAGCCAGCGGTAACACGAATCAAATACTTCGCTACAACGGAACAACCGGAGCTTTTATGGATGTATTTGCTACTGCCCCCAACCTCAATGGTCCAGTCTTCATGGCATTTGCCCCAGTTCCGGAGCCCACGAGTATTGCGGTTCTGTCCATTGGTGCTCTAGCGTTGCTTCGCCGTAGAAGGTCTTCAAAGTAAGGACTGTGGATGTCAAAGTCGCTAGCTTCTCGCCAACTCTTAGCTCGCTAAAGCTAGTAATCCCCGTCTTTGACCGATGAAATGAGCAAAATAAAATCAGGATGAGTATGGTATACTTATATCATACTCATGTCTACAAAAAAAACTCAAACTCTAAAAAGGCAAAACTTTAACGTCGATGCAGATCAAGAAGCCATTTTAGAGAGTGCTCGAGCTTTGCTAAACGCTCCAACTATCAAAGACGCCGTGCTGCGGGCGGCGAACTTGGTGAATTCGATTGGCAAGGAACTAAAATCCGGAAAGCATCTTATGGCAATTGATGCCGCAGGGAACTCAGTTCGCATCCTGATTCCCGATATGGAGCAGACCGACCAGTCTTGGCAATTTCTTTGCCATCGGCCTCATCCTTGGCGGAAGCAGTTCTCTGTCAAAGGACACAAAATTTTGGCGTCAAGTCTTTGGAATGATATGGTCGCGAACAATCAAACTCCGGAGGAAGTCGCAGCAGACTATGATTTGCCGATCGCAACTGTTTTGGAGGCGATTCAATATTCCAAACAGAATTTGGACTTGATTCGAATGGAGGCGGCGGAAGAGAAGAACCGACTCTTTGAGGCAGGGATCAAGTTAGGTGCTTAAAATGCTTCTCGACGAAGACTCGAAAGCAAAATCGCTTATTAGGTTGTTAGTCGCTCAAGGGCATGATGTGGTGACGACTGCTGATCTTGGTCTGGATGGCCAACCAGATTTAACGATCTTGGAATCAGCCGTTCGCGAAGATCGAGTACTACTCACAAAAAACTGTCTCGATTTCCTTGATCTCCATCGGAAATTTCCGAACCACAAGGGGATTCTGCTTGTATTCCAAGAACCGGAAAAATTGATGTCATACGAAACGATAGTCAGAGCGATTTCCAATGTCGAAAGTGCGGGAATTCTGCTCGAAAACACTTGTCAAACTCTAAATTCCTGGCAATTTATAAGAAGTTGAAAACCCCAATGACAGGCGTATCCCTCAACCAATCTCACCACGATGCCTTCATGCGGATGCTGGACGATTACGCAGCCAATGACGCAACGAATGGTGAATGGTACGCCAAAGGTCGCGTTGACTTCGAAGCCTATATTCAATCTCTCGAAGATGATGAGAATGGCATAAATCTTCCGGCTGGAATCGTCCCATGTTCGCATCGCTGGCTCCTCGACGATCAAGAAAACATCGTAGGAATAGTGCGAATTCGTCACAATTTCGACACCCCTTTCCTCACCAATGAAGGCGGACACATTGGCTACGACGTCCCGCCTAGCCACCGAGGAAAGAGGTTCGGAATCACGAGTCTCAACGCTGGACTTCAGGTCGCCAAAGAACTCAAAATCACCAAAGTCCTCCTCTTTGCCGACGACGAAAATCCTTCATCATGGCGAACAATCAAGCGTTGCGGCGGAATCCTCGAACGCACCTTCTGGTCTGAATTCTATAACTGCCAAGTCCGCCGCTACTGGATCAATTTCGCAGGATAGTCCTGGCAAGCATTCAAGAACGAAGCGAGCTCCAAAGCCGCGTCTCGATTAACCGAGCAAATCATGTTCTTGCCCCTCTTCTCCATTCGAATAAGACCCGCGCTGCGCAACTCCTTCAAATGAAAACTGATGGTTGACGTAACTCGGTCAATACCGGTCACCGAGCAACAAACTTCTCCAACCGTAGGTCCACACACCCGTCGAACCTCGCCGTTTTCATCCAAGACGACATCGCCCTCACAAGTTCGCAAGAATTCATAAATCCGTAATCGGGTTGGATCACCCAATGCCTTAAACGCAGCCGTCACTTGAACCGAATCCATCATTGTTTTGCCTCGCCAAGTAACAGCTCAACTATCACGACATCACGCCAATCGCCGTCGAGTTTTGCGTGGCGATTATAGATACCTACTTCCCGAAACCCTAGACGCTTCACTAGCCCTCGACTGGCGACATTCTCAACGAATATTCGGGAGATCAGCTTCAAATATCCCAGTTCCGTCGCCTTCACGACCAAGCCCTCAAGGGCAAGCCGACCAAGACCCAAACCCCGTTGAGATGGAGCAACATAAACCGAAAACTCGGCAATGTGGCGGTAGCATTCGCGGTTTCGATAGCCGGAACAAGACGCAAATCCTCGCACCGCGCCTTCGTCATCGCAAGTCACCACGACCGGGTGTGGCTCATCAAACCAGGACTCCACATCCTCAGTCGTTCTCAGCCGTGTTTCAAATGTTGCGACCCGTTCGGTGATTCCCGAATTATAAATCTCCGCAATTGCTCTTGCATCTGCCTTTGTTGCACTTCGCACTTTAAACATTGCTTCTCATTAACAGCAGGCAGAATTAGGATCGCAACCCGCTCCTACCTGCACAACTTGAAGCGAAGTAAGTGGACGGCCAGTTGCAGCCAAAGTTTTTCGATGTGGTGGCGGTGTACAACACCCATCACCAGAACAAACTCCAGTTTCGGGCAATACTAGCTCGACCTTCCTAGCCCCCTCGAAATCACCGGTGAGCTCACACGCAATGGATCGAACTTGCTCGTACCCCGTCATCATCAAAAATGTCGGAGCTCGACCGTAGCTTTTCATTCCCGCAATATAGAAGTCTTTTTCAGGATGAGCAAGTTCAACCGCTCCATGAGGATCAACCGTTCCGCAACTATGAAAATTGGGATCGATCATCTCGGCTAAGGCAACCGGGCTTTCAACCGCCGGGTGCAAAGCAAGCCTCAGCTCCGAAAGCATCGTCAAATTTGGGCGAAAACCCGTGTTCACCACAATTTCATCCACCAATATTTCGCGCGAATCCTCAGAAACCAGGATGACTCCAAGTTCGTTTCTCTCAACCGAAGCAATTCGAAAACCGGACTCAAGGCGTATCGCTTTCGACTCAACCAAGGCTCGAATGTGAGAACCAAGCGCACCCCGTTCTGGCAGGGCATCACCAGATTCACCGCCATAAGTACTGGATAGATCTGTTTTTCGAACAACCCAGACGACTTCGGTTCCTGGTTCATCCTTCGCCAGATCGGTCAACTCAATAAGGGAATTAAATGCCGAGTGACCGCTTCCAACGACCGCAACTCGTTTACTAACAAATCTCTTGTGGTCTTGATCTCTTGTATCGGGAATCCGATACAGAATTGAGTCCCGTTGGAAGCTCTCACCGGGTGCTGCAATACCGCTACTTCCCAACGGATTGGGCGATGTATAGGTTCCTGACGCATCAATTACTGCTCGGGCAAAGACAACTTCCTGGGTTCCATCAGGGCTTTCGGTCACCACAATAAAGGGAGCCTCTGCTCGACCCTCGTTCTTCATCTTGTCCATACCAAACCGCGAAATCGAAACGACACGGGAGTTGGTTCGGATATAAGTGTTCAGCTCGGGCGTAGCCGCCAAAGGAAGAAAGAAACGTTCGGCTAAATCTTGCCCGGTCGGAAAGTCAGCTAGGTCTGGAGCTACCCACGCATAGCGTTCCAATATACGACGAGCCGCTTCATCAAAACAATACTGCCACGGCGAAAAGAGCTTGACGTGCCCCCAAGAAAGCATACTTGCCGCCACACTGTTTCCGGCTTCGAGAACCAAGAATGCTGCTCCTTTTTCTGAGAGGTGGGCAGCCGCGGCCAAACCTACCGGACCAGCACCAATGATGACTACCGGATAAATTTTCCGCTCCGTTGTACTAAAGTCGTCAATCATTTCGATATTCATAGAAATGATTGTAACCCATTATTTCTAAATTTATCGAAGTATTCTCCGTCACTGGAAATTTGACTTTCGGAAGTTAGTAGAGATCTAACGCCGCTCAGCGGTGAGAACCACCAAGTCCAGTTCTCGTCCGGCGTCCCTTCCTCAAGCCCGATACCCGGATTTTCTGAGATCTCCAAATCACCAAAGTCCGACGATATTGGATCAGTCTTGATGAAGACCCAAAGTAGTTATGCTTTGCCCCAAAAGAGGGATACTAAACTTAAGTGGTACCGCGCGACGAGAACTTCCCGGCACAAATCTCGACTCGAGTTGCCTTTCTCATCGCCGGAATCGGGTTCT
>JAYVHY010000227.1:0-3819 GCA_043770615.1 Armatimonadota bacterium
CTAGAAGTAGGTCGCGGATACCGAGACGTCGTAGAGGTCAGTAGACTCCTCCAACCAGAGGAGCGGCTCAAGTACCAGTGGCCAGTGGTACTTCCGGCAAAGGGTCTTTGTTTAATGAAGATCCGATACGGAAGGCATCCGCGGGACAATCGAGAGTCATCGAATAGCTTTAATCAAGAAAACAATTTAGATAGGAAATAGGAAAAGAAAATGAATCGAACATTCACCAACAAAGGTGGCGAGATTGAGCGAAATTGGTACATTGTGGATGCCGCTGGCATGCCCGTGGGCCGACTCGCTGGACAAGTCGCACAGCTTCTTCGTGGTAAAAACAAACCAACTTTTGAATACAACCAAGATTGTGGAGATTTTGTCATTGTAATCAATGCGTCCCAAGCCGTTCTAACCGGTAACAAGAAGGACGAACTCATTTATTGGCACTCAGGCTGGCCAGGCGGACTCAAGAACGTCGCCCGTGGTGAAATGCTTGAACTAGATCCAGCTAAATTGGTTGAAAAAGCAATTTGGGGAATGTGCCCCAAGACCAAGCTTGGCAAGGCCCTCTTCAAGAAGTGCAAAGTTTATGCAGGTACCGAGCATCCACACGAAGCTCAGAACCCTCAACCCTACAACATCAAAAAGGACGGCAAATAAAGCATGGCAGTTAAGCAAAACTACGGAACCGGGCGACGCAAGTGCGCCATTGCAAGAGTTTGGCTCAAGCCAGGCGAAGGCAATATCATCATCAACGGCAAGGACTTCCGAGCCTATCTCGGACGACCAGTTCTCGAAATCTTGGTCAAGAGCCCACTCGTTCACCTTGGCCTCGAAGCTAAGTATGACGTGGTCGCAACCACCAAGGGCGGAGGAATCTCCGGTCAAGCTGGTGCAGTCCGACTTGGTATCTCACGAGCATTGATCACGGTTGATGAAGAGTTCAAGAAAGACCTTCGCGCTCAAGGTTATATGACCCGAGACTCGCGAGTTAAAGAACGTAAGAAGTACGGTCGTAAGAAAGCACGACGTGGCTTCCAGTTCGTTAAGCGCTGAGAACTCCCTCTCATTCGATTCACTTTCAACGGACTCTCTGCGATGCAGAGAGTCCGTTTTTGCGTTTCAGGGTGGCACTGATACACGACTAGATTGCGATGCTTCCCGATGCACCGGGCCGAGTTTATCAGTGTTTTGCAGGGCTACACTGATAAGCTGCGGTCGTTCCTCCCTTCGCGTATCAGTGCCACAACCGCAAACTTACTAGGCTCTAAGCGAGCATGAACCGGGAACATCACCCATACGATGAAGAAGCGCATAGTCCTCTGGGGAGCCGTGTTATCCCTTGCCTCGATCGCGACGGCCGCGTCGTTTCACATACCGCAAGTGCATGTGAACGCCGAACCGAATCGGTTGGCAAAAGAGCTGGGCGTTGATCCAGCCGAACTCAAAGAATGCTCACACGTGGCGAGACAGTTAAGTTCCGATCTTCGTTATGGGCGTTCGGCAAACAAAGCCGATGTCGCTCATCTGGTCGAGGTCACGAAGAAGGGCGGTGCATTAGCTGGTGAAGTTTATTGGAACATCTTGCCGATTCGCAAGAAGGCATACCGCGATCAATTCGTTACTGCGGCGGCCATAAGCGGCACATCAAAGAACGAGAACGAGGCATGCGCAGCAATCAATCTTCTCAAAGGTTGGAACGATCCGCGGTGGAAAGATTTAGCGACCAAATATGTTTGGTCCAACCCGGAGCTCAAGGCTGCTGTGCTTGAGCCCCGGTGGGGACAATAAATAGGCTCCGTTCGCGCGTATCAGGTGCTCGCCAAAGATTTCCTTCAAGCTGGTCTCCAGTGACTCCGCATTCTCGTTGGTAACATGCTTGCCGACAGCAATTTGACTGTCAATCAAAGTAAAACAACAACGTGGCAAAATCCTTCATCGCCCCCGAACTCCAAGCCTATATCGAATCGGTGACCCTCAAAGAAAATGACATTCTGAAGCGGTTGCGAGAGGAGACTTCGAATATGCCGGAGGCGGGATACCAAATTAGTCCTGACCAAGGGCAATTTATGGCTTTCCTCGCCAAATCCATCGACGCCAAGCGGTACCTGGAGATCGGAGTTTTTACCGGCTACAGCACGCTCGTCATGGCTCAAGCGATGGGCAAACATTGTCACATAACTGCTTGCGACATCAGTGAAGAATTTACAAGTGTGGGGCAACGGTACTGGCTGGAGGCGGGATACGAGCCGAATATTCATCTCAGAATTGGCCCCGCCCTCGACACCCTTGATCTTATGATTGCAGTCGAAGAAGAACCGTTCGACATTGCGTTTATCGACCCCGACAAGCCAAACATGCCCAATTACTTCGAGCGGTGTCTGAAGTTGGTTCGAAAAGGTGGATTGATTCTGAGTGACAACGTACTTTGGTCAGGCAAGATAATCGACCCTGCCGACCAGGAAGATAGCACCGTCGTTCTCCGCAAATACAACCAGGACCTCTTCAAAGATGATCGGGTCGATGTGGTCGTACTACCAATCGGAGACGGTATCAGCATGGCAAGGGTGAAATGAGTTCATTCTTATTACTCGCCCTATTGTCATCAGATCGAGTAACCGCCAAAGATGTAGGTTGGGAGATGTTCGGTAACGATGCCGGCGGCAGCCACTATTCGTCGCTAACCCAAATCAACCCCGCCAATATCAAAAGCCTCCAAGTTGCTTGGACTTTTCACACCAAAGAACAGAGTGGAAATGTGCCGATTCAATGTACTCCGATCGTAGTCGAAGGAACCATGTACTTGGTTACATCAAGTCATAAGGTGGTTGCCCTTAACCCAACCAACGCTGAAGTCAAATGGTCTTACGAATCGAAAACTGATCTAGCGAGGGCTGGCCATGCTAAGGCTAGCCGAGGAGTGGCGTATTGGAGCGACGACAAACCAAATGGACAACGGAGGATCCTCTATGGGACGCCTGACGGGCGCATTATTTCTCTCGACGCTCGATCCGGAAAGCCAGACCCAAGGTTCCGAGAAGTCGATCTCCACGCAGAGTTGGGATCCAAATCCTACATTGGGGTTTCTGCGGCACCCGTCATTTACAAAGACATGGTCTATGTCGGCATTGCCGATGACGAAGGCGCCGGTGCGGCCCCAGGCGACATCATGGCGTTTTCGGTTCGAACCGGGGAGAGGAGATGGGTTTTCCATGCTATTCCCCGTCCTGGAGAGTTTGGCAATGACACCTGGCTCAATAATTCCTATAAAAACGGGAGCGCTGCAGGCGCATGGAACGGCTACGTCCTGGATCAAAAAAGAGGCATCCTATTTGCCGCTACCGGCTCAGTTGCTCCTGACTTTGACGGTAGGTCGAGACCAGGCGACAATCTGTTCGGAGATTGTATTATCGCCCTTGACGCCAAGACTGGCCAGCGACTGTGGCACTTCCAAACCGTCCATCACGACCTTTGGGATCATGACAATGCCAGCCCACCTATCCTTTGCACGGTTAATCGCAAAGGGAAGCCAATTGATGCAGTTGCCCAACTAACCAAGACCGGGTTCTGTTTTGTCTTTGATCGGGTTACCGGCAAGCCATTGTTCGATGTGCGGGAAGTACCTTCGCCTCCTTCGGACGTGCCTGGAGAGATAGCCGCCAAGACTCAGCCCGAGCCCGTATTGCCACCGCCGTTGACTGAGATTCTGTTTACAAAAGAAAGCGTTACGAACTTGACTAAGGAAGACCATGACTTCGTGATGAAACGAATCGAAGGGTTGTCTTTCGGGCAAAAGTACTTGCCGCCATCTGCAAAGGGAACAAT
>JAYVHY010000228.1:0-8619 GCA_043770615.1 Armatimonadota bacterium
AACAGCATGGACGTTCAGCAAATGATGGATCAAGTGAAGAACGCGGTACCTCAGCAGTAGCGACCTAGCTCAGTTAAGGCTATGGGCCAAATGTTAGCCTTTCTTCTTGTCATCTTCTGCCTTATCGTGGCTACTTCGAGCAAAGAGCCGGATAGGGGTTCCTTGAAGCGGGAAGAGACCACGAATCTTGTTCAGCAAGTACCGCTGATAGCTGAAGTGCATCAGGTCGGGGTTGTTGCAGAACAGAACGAAGGTTGGTGGGGCGGTAGAGACTTGCGTCGCGTAGTACACCTTGAATTGTCGACCATGGGTCACGTGCGGCTTGTCGAAGATCGCGTCTTGGATAAGCCTGTTTAGCTGGCCGGTCGAAATTCGGAAGTTGTAGCTTTCAAGCGCACTAAGGACCATATCGAGAGCAGGCTCAAGTCCGGCGCTCTCAATTGCTGATGTAAACACCACTGGCGCGTAGGCAAGCTCTGGAATTTCATTTCGAACAATCTTGACGAAGTCCTTCTTGATCTGAGTATTCTTGCGCGGATGGCCATCGGGAGGCTCTTTGGTATCCCACTTATTGACGGCGATCACGCACGCCTTACCCGCATCGTGGGCGAGCTTCATGACTCGCTTGTCGCCGTCGGTCAAGCCTTCGGACCCATCGACTACGACCATCGCGCATACGGAACGATCAATCGCTTTTTCGGCTCGGTTGACCATGTAGTATTCGACCGACCCTTGAATCTTTCCTCGACGTCGGATACCGGCCGTGTCAATCAGGCGGAAGGTCTCGCCTTCGTGAACTAATTCAGTGTCGATTGCGTCTCGCGTAGTTCCCGCAATGTTTGAAACGATCATCCTCTGTTCGCCAGTAAATGCGTTAACTAGTGAACTCTTGCCAACGTTTGGTCGACCAACAATTGCGAGGCGAACCTCCTCTTTTTCTTCGAAGTCATCGGGAAGAATCGGGATATGGGTGATGATTTCATCCAGTACCTCGGCAACGCCGCTACCGTGCAAGCTCGAGACCGGAAAAACGTGTCCGAGTCCAAGGGCGTAGAACTCGTTTGCGTAATCTTCGCGATTAAAGTTGTCAGCCTTATTGACGACGACTAATACTGGCTTCGTGATTCCGCGAAGGTGGTTCGCAAGGTCTCGATCGTCTGGGTGGATGCCAACCATAACGTCGGCGAGAAAGATAACGACGTCGGCTTCTGCCAACGCGACTTCGGCTTGAACCTTGATTTGCTCTTCCATCGGATCGGAATCTTGGAAGACGATTCCGCCGGTATCAACGACTTGAAAACGGTTCCTATTCCAGGTTACTTCGGCATAAAGTCGGTCTCGAGTGATGCCTGGGCTATCTTCGACTACTGCAATTCGCTTACCGACTAGGCGGTTAAAAAAGGTGGATTTACCAACGTTGGGACGACCAACGATGACGACAGTAGGAAGCGATTTTTTCATCGGGGTTGCCTCGGGTTAAAAACATGCGGCTCTTAAAGGGTACCTTAACTAAGATGCGTAGGCAATTTTGGGGGGTCGGGCTATGCCTGTCAGCAACACCAGCTTTTGGACAACTAATCGACAGTGATTTGCACTATTACACCTACGCAAATGTGTCCCATTCTCTGCTCATCTTAGGCAGCTCAGACATACGGAATGGAGGAGGCTTTTCGCTTGCAGCCGGGCGAAAGGATCCGAAATTGCGATTGCTCAGGAAGATAGAAGGAGAGCTGATTTGGGAGGGCTATTTTGTGGAAACTAACACCAGTCATCCTTCGGCAGAATTTCCATCTGTTAGTTCTAAGGCGTTTGGGTTGTTAGCGACAGCTCGATATCGTTGGCAGTTTAGGTCCGATGCTAATTTCTTTGCCGATATCGGATTTGGAATTCAATTCACGGATCACAATTCCGAAGATTTGCGCCTTACAAACAACACCACCCCAACCGTTGGATTTGGTCTCGAGTTTCGGACCTCACCACGAGATTCATTACTGATCGGTTCTCGGATATTGCATGCCAGCAACGCTGGGAGGACCGACCCAAATCCTGGGCAGAATCTCTTGCAGTGGTATATCGGATTTCGATATCGGAATTAGATATTCCCATCGACCAGGTAATGTTACTACCGTGCGTGGGCTAGTTTTTTGGGGCGCGGTTTGCTTCCTCTCGTCGTCAAGTATTGGTCAGTTAGTTGGGAGCGATGTTCGTTACTATACATATGCGGGCTATTCCCATGCGATTATCGTGTTGGGCAGTGCTGAACCTCGGATTGGCAACGGATTTAGCCTTGCGGTAGGAAAACCGGATCCCAAGTTGACGATTTACAAAAAGATTCCTGGCGAACTCATTTGGGAGGCTTTCTACAACGAAACCCGCACCGGTACGCCAACATTGCGGTATCCCTCGGTTACCAATCAAACCTTTGCCGTCTTTGCTACGGCGCGATATCGTTGGCCCATAAATTCAAGCATCAACTTTTATGGTGATGGAGGACTTGGTTTTGCGCTGCTTCGTCACAGTAGCAAGGACCTACCTTTGGCGAATGACTTCATGATTGGTGGCGGTTTTGGGGCAGAATTTATGAACGGCAAGAAAAGTTCAATCTTGCTAGGGACGCGATACATCCATACCAGCAACGCCGGCAGAAAGAAGCCAAATTACGGCGAAAACATGATGCAATACTACGTCGGCTACAGTTGGATGCGGTGATCGAAGATCATGAAAATTAGGGCTCACGCGGCTCGTACTACGGCGGCATGCGGGAGCTATCAGGGAGCATCGGGGGACAGGTGTTTTAGGTTCAAATGGTAGAGATTTGAACCTAGTTCCTAATTCTCGTTTTTTGCCTTGCTTTTGGTGGTGCCCCGGTAGTATTTCGATATTTGATTTTCAAGGTCCTTGAATACATTATAGCAGACATTCGTCTACTTATTCAAGATTCCTCTTTCAGTCTAAGGAAGGTTCTCAATAATCTTCGAAATTTGCTTCTTGCCAGCGTCGGCGTCGATGGCTCGATCAACTTGATAGAGTCCCATTTGACAGACGACGGCTTGGTGCATAGATGAGCCGAGCGGATGATCTTCGAACCAAAACCCTTGGAAGTTAGCGTCGGATCCGCATCCAAACAAGGCTGACTTTCCGTCAACCACCACTTGGATCGTCGGAACCTCGAACATATCTTCGGGGACGCTGATGAAGTGTTCGCAATCGATTTCTACCGACGACATGACCCAGCAATCCTTGAGGTCGGAGCGCAAATTTTTGGCAAAGTCTTCAGAACCTATGAATAAGGCACCGTCCTTTGCTGTACCGAGCAGTGCCCTAGCCTGAGCCAACGCTTGATCTTGACTTGAAAGAGTGAACATTTTGCCCGAGGAACCAGGCTTTCCGAGGGACGAAAGCATCTTAACTGCGGACGACTTGTTGCCAAGAAATTCTTTCTCTAGTCGGCTAAATAGTCGTTCTGGAGCGACAGGACGGTACTCCTTGCTGTTCGTGCCTTCGATGAGCACCGCGGCTTTCCTTTCGAGGGCTTCGAGACCCTTGTAGACATTGGCGGCTGGTTTACCGATCACCTGGGCAACACGATATCCGGTTGCTGGATGCTCCTGAAGAAGGAAAGCGTATATCTCCGATTCAAGCGCGGTAAAACCAAACCCGACTAGTGCTTCCGATGCACGCAAAGATGCCATGCATCTATGATACGCGATCCTAGTGGCGATTGCTACTAGTCAAACTTCTGCAAATGATCGACGCGGATAACAATAGCCGTTGTATTGTCACTTCCGCCGCCAAGTAATGCTGCGCCGACCATCTTCCATGCTGCGGGTGCGGGCGAGTTTGAAGCCAATATCGACTGAATCTGGTCATCTTCGACATGGTTCATGACTCCGTCAGAGCAGAGGAAATACGTATCTCCCGCGTTAATTTCAAATTCGAAGACATCACAAACGACGTGCTCTTCAATTCCGATTGCACGAGTGATGACGTGTTTTTGGGGATGAACCGCCGCTTGCTCAGGGGTCAGCACACCCATTCGGATCATTTCGTGCATGTACGTATGATCCTCGGTAATTTGGGTGAGCACTTCGTTTCTTAGTCGGTATGCTCGTGAATCGCCAACTTGCACCACGTACGCCATGTCTTGGAGTAGCACCATTGCCGTGAGCGTCGTTCCCATTCCCTTGCGGGCAGCGACCGAGCGGGAGACGAGGAAAACGTAGCGGTTAGCCGCTTGAAGAGCTTCGGTCAGTGCAGTTCGGATATCGCTCGATGGATGATTAAGATAAACATCGATGAAGGTCTTGCACGCAAGCTCAGAGGCAATTTGCCCGGCAGCATGACCACCCATTCCATCGCAAACAACAAAGACTTGACCTCGAGATGCCAAGGTTAACTCGTCATCGGGAATATAAAACTCGAACTTATCTTCATTGTTTTCGCGGATTCGACCAAGATCGGTTTTCGCAGCTACCGTGACTTTAGCGAGAGCCTTTAGCTCAGCCTGGGGCAAGAGATCTGAAACGGCATATTCGGCGGTTATGTCCTCCATCTCGGTCATGCTACCACTGATCGTTTGATGGTTAGGCTAATGGCGCCAATCTGGATGACATCGGTTTCTGCCATTAAAGTTCGCATGTTTGGCGAGAGTCGTGAGTCATTAAGACTCATTCCGTTGGTGGAACCAATGTCGGTTACATAGATTCCGTCTTCGAGAATCTCGATGGTGCCATGTTTTCCGCTGATATACGGGTCAACGATCGCAATATCGTTATCGGTTTTGCGCCCAAATGTGTTGAGTCCAAGTTTGAGCGGGAACTCTTTGCCATCCCACATGAGGACTGCAGGTGCAACGTGCTTTTGTGGAGCAGCAGAGATTGCCGCGGTCTTGTTGCCACCAAAAGCTTGGGTTGTGTTTCCGCCTCCGGCTCCGGGCATCGAAACCGCAACTTCGAGTCCAGCAAACGAAATCTTTTCGCCACCCGCTAGGGCGGCTTTTTCACCAACCGCAATTGAACGACCGTTGATGCTTGTCCCGTTCGATGAACCAAGATCTTCGAGGGTGAGAACTCCGTCGGTGTTCGTGATTTGAGCATGACGTCGACTAATTCGGGAATCCATGAGGGAGATATCACCTTCCCTTCCAATCACGGTTGGACCAGGTCGCAATGGATGCTCTCTTCCGCTTTGTTCGACCAGAATTGGCAACTGGACAGCAGGTGCGCCGAATGCATCTCCTGGCAATGCTCGGTCAAAGATAAGACCACAGTCAACACAGAACATGACGCCCACTGGATTAAAGGTCTTGCAAACCGGGCACTGGACTGGCTTGATGGTTACGGTCGCGTTGATGGTTGCGACGGAGCCCATCATCGTCTTGTTCGGATCAAAGTTTGGCGAGGGCACCATCATTGTTCGATTAGGATCGGATCCGATCATTTGGGTTCGATTTGCATCACTCATTTCGACTGTTCTCTCATTTCGAGACGTTAATTAAACGCTCCACTATTTCTTTTTCGGTAAATCCTTCAAATCGAAGAGTCTTTTCTCGCGAAGAATGTCCCCGAATAATCTGAATTTTTCCCTTTGCAACCTTCAATGCCTTAGAAAACAGTTTCACGACTGCGTCGTTTGCTTCGCCATCGACAGGCGGGGCGTTGACCCAAACGCGAATTATGCTTTCCTCTAAAACGATTTTAGCCTGAGAAGACTTTGGTTGGACATGAATTGTGATGTCGGCAACCATAAGAAATCCGTTGGATTATCCGCCACTGGCGATTTTGGCTTTGACTCGCTTGATGTTTGCCACTGCGGTTGGTTCATCAGGAAACTTCTTCAGTTCCAGTTCCCAAATGCGGATCGCGTCCTTGTACATTTTCTTTCTTTCGTAACACTTGGCTAGAATTCGGTAGGTGTTAGGCGATGCATTCTTTGAAAGAGACGGCTCTAAAACCCTTATTGCGTTATCCCATTCTTTGGCATTGTAATATGAAAAAGCCAAGGGGAACACTGCATCACCTTTTTCCGGATTTCTGTCGCTAAACTCTTTATACACTAAGCGCGCTTCATCCATTAATTCAATGTTCTCCAGCATCCAACCCAAGCTCGTCATCACATCTTGATCGTCTGGGGAATAGGCGTGTTGAACTCTTAGTAGCGATACACAGTTTGGAAACTCGCCATCTTCATACCAAATATCTGACTGATTTATGAGTCGATTGTCGATATGACCCCAAATTTCATCCAGTCTTGCTTTGGAAACCTGGGTCGGACGGATAGCTGGATCTCGAATTATTGTCAGACTTGGACTTGACTGGATAGCAAGAACGAAAGCAGCAGCGGCGACTAATCCCATGGTTATTCCTATTGTAACAATTCGTCGAGTAGTTTCTGGATGGTTCCAGGATTTGCTCTGCCTTGACTTTCTTTCATGATTTGGCCGACCAAGAACCCACGAACACTCTGTTGGCCCGCGCGATATTTTTCGACAACTTCTGGATTTGCCGCCAAGACTGCTTCTATTATCGGCTTAATTGCCGAATCATCAGTAATTTGTGTTGCACCGCTTTCTTTGACCAAGTCATTCGGCATCTTTCCAGTTGCATAGGCGTCGGCGAAGATGCTCTTTGCGGTTTTGCCATTGATCGTATTGTCGCTAATCAGTTTGGTCAACTGAACTAAATGTTCGGGCGTGATCTTGCTTTGCCGGGCATGAATGCCCTCTTCATTGATTAGCTTGGCAAAATCTGAATTCATCCAGTTGCAAATGGCTTTTGGCTCGCCACCTTTTGCGATGGCTTCTTCAAACCATTTGGCCCATTCGACATCGGCGGTTAGAAGGTTTGCGTCGTAGTCGCTCAGCCCAAAATCGCTTTGGTACCGCATGAATTTTGCCAGGGGTAATTCTGGAAGGGATGAACGCAAGCACTCAATATACTCCTCCGTAAATTGCATTGGCACCAGGTCGGGGCATGGGAAGTATCGGTAGTCATTTTCCGATTCCTTGAGACGCATCGCGAACGATGATTCCTTTTGCTCGTTCCAGCCTCTGGTCTCTTGAAGGACCTTCTCTCCAGCATCCAACATGGCCGACTGACGTCGAACCTCAAATGCGATTCCCAGCTGTACAGAACGGAATGAGTTCAGATTCTTTAATTCGGACTTGACTCCAAGTTCCTCTTGACCTTCAGGACGAATCGAGATGTTTGGTTCGCAGCGCATCGAGCCTTCTTCCATTTTGCCGTCGCATACACCAAGGTACAGCAGTATCTGGCGAAGTTGGGTCATGTACTCCTTCGCTTCTTCGCCGTCATGGATGTCGGGCGGGAAATCGGTAACGATTTCCATCAACGGGGTACCGGCTCGGTTGTAATCAACTCCACTACCTCCGCTTGGCAGGTGCATGAGTTTGCCGGTATCTTCTTCGAGGTGAACTCGGCGGATGCCTATTCGCTTGGTACCACCATTTGCGGCGGGAATGTCGAGATAGCCGTGATAACCGAGCGGATTTTCTTCACCATACTGCGAGACTTGGTAACCCTTAGGCAAGTCTGGATAAAAGTAGTTCTTTCGGTGGAAGATGCTATTCATCGCGATCTTGCAGTTTAATGCAAGGGACGTTTTGATGACCATCTCGATTGCGGCTCGGTTTGGAACCGGCATTGCTCCTGGCAAACCTAGGCACACCGGACAGGTTCGAGTGTTAGGCTCTCCGCCAAAAGCAACTTGGCACCGACAGAACATCTTCGATTTTGTTGCCAGCTCCGCATGGACTTCCATCCCAACGCTACAGATATAGTTCGCCATGAATCGAGTTCAGTTTACCGATCAGATAGCGGACGCAGATTTTGATGGATCAGAAAGTGAAGAATTTGTTGGATATTCTGCCTCCCGATTATGAATCTGTGACCGTACAACTTCCGTATGCATTGTTGGGATAAGCTATCCTATATAAAAGCGCCAAGCGCAAGTCTGTATGGAAATAAAGTTACCGTCGTCCTCTAAGGTCACGAAGCGTTCAAAGCTTGCAAAGTGGCTTTTGGAAGGTCATGTAGATGAACCTGCTGGTCCGCATGAGCCAGAACCGGGGAAGCACGACAAAAAGCACAAAGTACATCCTTGGTGGCAAGTCATGTGCCTCACTGGCGTCGACTACTTCTCAACCCTGGGCTATCAGCCTTTCATTGCTTTTGAGGCGGCTCGATACCTTTCACCCTTTGCCACCATTATTTTGGTTCTTTTGACCCTTTTTGGTGCCTACCCAATTTACGCCAGGGTTGCCCAAGAGAGTCCGCACGGATCTGGTTCGATCGCGATGCTTCAAAAACTTTTGAGTTGGTGGCAAGGCAAAGCTTTCATTCTCGTATTGTTAGGGTTTGCGGCAACAGACTACATCATAACTATAACCCTGTCGGCGGCTGATGCTGCCGTCCACGTTATTGAAAATCAATATTTGACGCAGCATTTTAATCTTCACCTTCATGGCAATCAGGTAGCAATTACGCTGACCCTCATTTTGTCCCTGTCAATTGTCTTTTTGAAGGGATTCAAGGAGGCCGTTAGCATAGCTGTGGTGCTTGTTGTGGCGTATCTTTTTCTAAACAGCATCGTTATTGGTCA
>JAYVHY010000229.1:0-20791 GCA_043770615.1 Armatimonadota bacterium
GAAATTCCAAATTCCTTCGACCGATGTCCCCCTACCAGTAGAAGGTGGCAAGATGTGGCACCTAAGGGATTCGCTTGAGTACGAGATTTCTGCAAACTATGCAATCCTTGATTACGCGTCTCGATACCGGGAACGCATGCTCTTTGACTTCTATCGAGCGGGTCGCAACTCCGTTGAACGCGGATCAAAAGACAGTTGGTCTCGATACCCATCTCGGATTGCCAAGTACGGTGCCGATGCGCTCAAGAAGCCTGAGCTAAGGGATGCCCGATATTATATGGTGCCAACTAGCCAGCCAGACTTCGCTACCGCAACCAAGTTCATCGAAAAGCTAATGCAGTGCGGCATTGAAGTCCAACGATTGACCAAGGAATCTGGGGAATGGGCGAAAGGGTCATTTGTTGTAAGGTGCGATCAAGCTTATCGACCCCATATCCTCGATATGTTCGAGCCACAAGATCACCCGAACGACTTTCAATATCCTGGCGGACCTCCGATTCCTCCGTACGATAACGCGGGCTACACCCTAGCGTTTCAGATGGGAGTCAAATTCGAACGGGTACTAGAACCGGTGAAATTTGAATCTGAAAAGGTTGAACTCGGAAAGCTAGGAAAACCGATCACCCTGCCTGGCGAGACAAAAGGAATATTTCTCCCCGCAACTCAAAATGACTCGTTCACCGTGGCAAATCGAGCTTGGAAGAGCGGACTCGAAGTCGGAACATCTGCGTGGGGATTCGAGATCCAAGGAAGCGAAGTTAGCCTCAACGATATTACCAAAGGAATCGCAAACTTAAACGTCACCACAAGTGGTCCAGCCGGGGGTTTTCGCCCGGCAAAGAAGCCGAGAATCGCCCTTTGGGATCAATACGGAGGCTCGATGGAATCAGGTTGGACCCGATACATCCTGGAACAGTTTGGTTATGACTTCGAAGTCGTATACCCACCAGATCTTGACCAATTGGACCTTCGATCGCAATTCGACATCATCATATTCCCGAATGGATCGGGTGTTCGCGGCGGCGGTCGAGGCGCAGCCAATAGTGCGACCTCAACGCAAGACAATCGCCTTGAGGATGCCACTATTCCTTTCCGCTTCCGGCAACGCATTGGTTCGATGACCGCTGAGACGATCCGCAGAATCGAGGATTTCGTTCAGAATGGCGGCCATATTTTCTGTATTGGTTCCGCAGCGACCAGCTTTGCTCAGCAGATGAAGTTGCCAGTCAAATCAGCGCTTGTTGATGACAAAGGCATCGCACTACCCAACACAAAGTTCTTCATCCCTGGCTCAGTTTTGCAGCTCAAACTCGAGACCTCCCAGCTAACCCGAGGAATGGGAACCGATGTCGATGTTATGTTTGACAATTCGCCATCATTCCGAATATCTGGCGATGCCAAAGCGGTTGGAACATTTGACTCGAAGAAGCCACTTCGCTCAGGTTGGGCATGGGGTCAAGAGGCACTAGAAGGCTCCGCAGGTGTTGTGGATGTTGCAGTTGGCAAGGGGAAAGTTGTGCTGGTGGGACCAGAGATATTATTCCGAGCTCAAAACCATGGAGCCTACAAACTTCTCATGAACGCAATCCTCAGATCTTCATCACGTTAGCTATTTTGCGACTCGAAATCCTTGGTTGCTAAACGAGGCCCGTTCGTTGACAGTGCCAATGTCTACCGAGTTAAAGAAGCAACATGAGTTTTTGCTGCACCACCATGACCCTCCTCGTGAGTGTCGTGTCGATGATCGCTTATCGCTAGGCAGGCGACCGGCACAGAACTCAAAAACGTTGCCGTACATATCAAACAATCCAAGAGGATTGGGTAGAAATGACCCAACTGGAGCCGTGTATAAGAAGCCATCAGAATCGTCCGGTTTCAGATGATCTCGCCCGTGCCAAACGTTCCCATACTTTCGGATTTCAGCAGTTTCATTTCCGAAGAAGTACTCGGTCTTGGTACCGGCACGGCAGGCAACCTCCCACTCATTTAGGGACGGAAGTCGAACTTTTGCCCACTTGCAGTATTGCAAAGCGTCATGAAAACTGATGGAGGTAACCGGGTGGTCCATCTTGGTTTCAATGCCCCCGCGAGACTTGCCATTAGGGAATCTCCAGTAAGCAGTTGAGTCATGGATCCAACGAAACTCCTTCAATCCAGGCTCGAATACCATTGCATTCCTGAGCCGTTCAGCGTCGGTGACATATTTGGTTGAACCTACAAACTCGGCAAACTCTTGGTTGGTTAATTCAAACTTCGAGATCGCGAACGATTTGACTTTAACTGTACGCAAAGGACTATCGAGTCGGTCTGACTTTCCGACTCGATAGCTCCCGCCCTTGATACTTACAAAGGTAGCAGGCGCCCCATGAATTTGAACCGGCAAAAAGGAAAGAATCACTTCTTCGACTGATAGAACGCCATTGCTCGATCCATGATCAACTTTTGGTTCGCAGGAGTTGCCATAAGAAACCCTTTATAGTTTGAGTTCTCACCGTATAACTTTTCGTACGATGCCGACTTGAGGAAATCGGGGTACTTGCCTTCTTTCATAAGGATCATCATCACGGTAAGAACATCGTGATCTTTCCGCTTAATCTTGTAGGTTTTGATGAGATCAGGAATCAGTTCAAAAGCGTTGATTTCCAAGATTGCTTCCTTCAGGTTGACTCCGACACGTTGTCGGGTTGTCATCGTTCTTCGAAGAAGGTCAATGAACTTTGTCCGGTTGGCTTTCATGAATTCTCGCTGGCGGTCACTCCATGTAACTTCGCCACCGAACGCATCTGGTCCGAAGCCGAATATTTTCTTCTCTTCGTCGACGACTCCCATCATCACATCGCAATTCTGGGATGAATCTTCAGCGTGAATCATCGTATACGTGAACTTCTCCTCAAATGAAAGGGCATTGTAGAGGTTATCTGGCAACCTGAAATTCTCTTCTTTGTCCGCCTTGATCTTCTTGATCAGAGCTTTGACTTTGGCGAGACCAAAGGTTGGTTCCGATATTGCCTCCCGATATTCTCGGTACAGACGGCTGGCAGAACTTAGCTTAGGAATCTGGTCATCCTGCGCAAACAAACTTGGAACCACGGATAAAACAATAAAAAGGGAAAGATATTTCTTCATAGCAGAAGCTCATTTACTAGAGTATTCGAAAAGGACCTAACTGTCAAGGCATTATGACGAATGACCCAGCACCTGTGTTATGCTCTAAATGACTCCATTCTCGATGAATATCCATTTTTCGCTGCCGAAACCAATGCGAATGAGCCCCGCCGCGTTTGGACTTGTATCAAGTCTTGGCTTGGTAGGGTTCGCGAACGTCATATTGCCTCAAGCGCAGCTAGTCGAGGCAACCGGAGAGCAAGTGATCTTCTTTGAAAGCAAAGTTCGTCCGGTATTGGCTGAGAACTGCTACTCCTGTCATGGTTCTACTTCTCAATCGGCGGGATTGAGGTTAGATACCGCTGCTGGGGTTGCGAAGGGAGGTAATTCTGGCGCAGTAGTTGTTCCTGGTGATCTAGGAAAAAGCTTGCTCATAAACGCAGTTCATCAAACTGGCAAGCTTAAGATGCCACCGGGAAAGAAACTCAAGTTGGAGGAAATAGCGAATCTTGAGGCATGGATCAAAATTGGCGCGCCATGGCCCAAAGAAACATCCGTAATCAAGACTCCACTTTGGTCTCTTAAACCAGTAGTAAAGCCGGCGCTTCCCAAGGTAGCGAACTTAAAGTGGATACGAAACCCAATAGATAGCTTTGTTCTGTCAAAGCTTGAAACAGTAAAGCTTCTCCCTGCCGCGGAAGCGGATCGCCGGACCTTAATTCGCCGAGTTAGCTATGACCTCATCGGGTTACCGCCGAACGCAAAGGAAGTCGAAGATTTTATCGCGGACAAGTCACCGGATGCTTACGAAAAAGTAGTTGATCGACTGCTCGCTTCTCCTCAATATGGTGAGCGTTGGGCTCGGCAGTGGCTCGATGTTGCTCGATATGCCGATTCAAAAGGTTATGTATTTGAGGAAGATCGAAACTATCCCGATGCCTACACTTACCGTGATTGGGTGATCAATGCTTTTAACCGAGACTTGCCGTACGACCAGTTTATTACTCAACAATTGGCGGCCGACACTCTTCCTGAGATTCAAAACGGTGAGGACAAAACGCCCCTTGCTGCCCTTGGCTTCTTAACCGTTGGTCGGCGATTTCTGAATAGCCAACCCGACATTATTGATGACCGAATTGATGTGACGATGCGGGGATTCCAAGGTCTTACCGTGGCATGCGCACGTTGTCACGACCACAAATTTGATCCAATCCCAACTCAGGACTACTATTCTCTATATGGCGTGTTTGCTTCCTCAAACGAAGTCAAATTGCCGATATCAGATAAGGCAATAAGGGATCCGTGGCTGACTTATGATCAAAAGGAGCGAGTAAATCTTCAGGCGCTCAAGGACCTTGTCGTTTTCCAAGTGAAGAAACTAAGGACTATTGTTACATCACCTACGTTAAGCACTCGCTTGTCCGATGGAGTTAAACAGGTCTTACAGGCAGTTCGACCGGAGGTCGTTCCTGACGGTACGAATCTAGCGGTTTTGGCAGATGCATTTGATCCTGGCGAAAAAGCAAAGATGGTTTCTCTTCAGACTGAACTTGAGACCATGAAGAAGTCTGCACCCCGAGTGCCTGAATTTGCGATGGCGATGCAAGACAATCCTAGTCCCGGTGATGGTGTCGTTTTCAAACGTGGTAATCCGGGCAACCCTGGTGAGGTGGCTCCCCGGAGATTCCTATTGGCGATGTCAAACTCTGGCGGGGAACGGGCACGCTGGACAAAGGGAAGCGGTCGGCTCCAGTTAGCCCAATCGATTGCTTCAAAGGAAAACCCATTAACTGCCCGAGTATTTGTGAACCGAGTCTGGCAAGGACACTTCGGGGCTGGAATCGTTCGAACACCCTCAGATTTTGGATATCAAGGCGACCGACCGACCCACCCGGATTTGCTCGACTATCTCGCATCAACCTTTATGGAAAATGGATGGTCAGTTAAGAAACTTCATCGGCTCATTGTTTCTTCGGCAACCTACCGTCAGTCAAGCTCGGTTTCTGTCGCGAACTTCAATGCTGATCCCGAGAATCGAAACCTAAGTCACATGAATCGAAGGAGGCTCGATCTTGAGCAATTGCGCGACTCACTCATCCTTGCATCAGGGCGCTTGGATCAATCCAGAGTCGGAGGGAAATCGGTTGATCTTTGGAGTGCACCTTACACTGTCCGACGAGCGGTCTATGGATTTGTAGAACGACAGAATCTACCAGGAATCTTCCGAACCTTTGATTTTGCATCGCCGGACAGTACGAGTGCTCGGAGATTTACGACAACAGTACCTCAACAAGCTCTGTTCTTCATGAATTCTTCGTTGGCGGTCGAGCAAGCAAAGTTAGTATCGGCCCGACCTGAAGTCCAAACCGTTCAGAATGACATTCAAAGGATCAAGCGGCTCTATCAGCTCATTTTTAGTCGGCAACCAGATCCGACTGAAATAGCTGCCGGAGTTAGTTTTCTAAAATCAGGATCTCAACTAAAAGTTGAGATTCCTCAGGGTCCGTGGAGATACGGATATGGTGAATATGATCCGAGTATTCATAAGTCTTCCTCGTTCACCCCTTTGACATTCTTTACCGAAAATAGCTATCGAATTAGTAAAAGCTTGCCTGATCCGAAACTTGGTTACATCATCCTAAACGCTTTTGGCGGTCATCCTGGGCGAGATAGTTCGCATTCTGTGGTGCGGCGTTGGATTGCTCCAGCAAACATACAGATACAAATCAGCGGAACTTTGAAACATCCAAATGCTGGCGGAGATGGAGTAAAGGCTCGAATCGTTTCTAGTCGAGATGGATTTCTGGGTGAATGGATTGTTCATAACTCTTCTGCTCAGACCGAGTTGAAGAATATCGAACTTCAAAAGGGCGATACAATTGACTTTATGCTGGATCCTCAATCAAACGATAGTTTTGACGCCACGGAATGGAGTCCGCAAATTGTTTCAACTGATGGTAAGCAAGCTTGGAACGCAAAAGATGGCTTTGGTCCGCCTCCGGGAGAACCGTTAACTCGCCTCGACCTATATGCTCAAGCCCTTATGATGACCAACGAATTTTCTTTCGTCGATTAACCAGATTCACAATGTCCGACTTCGATCACAATCACCATATTCGAGATTTGTTTCTCACTCGGCGAGAACTGCTGGGCAGAATGGGTAATGGCTTCGCGGCCGTTGGGCTCATGAGTTTGCTTGGCGAATCCGCGCTTGGTGCCACCTCGATTCAGACCGGTGGACAAGTAGGAGCATACAATCCGATGGCGGCCAAAAAGCCACCCTTGCGAGCCAAAGCAAAGAGGGTCATTTTTCTGTTCATGAATGGTGGACCGTCCCAAGTTGACACATTTGACCCCAAACCAACATTAACGAAGTACCACGGACAAGTCATCCCGCTCAATCTTCCAACGGAACGAAGAACGGGAGCGGCACTTGGCTCACCCTATTCATTCAAGAAATATGGTCAGTCTGGAATTGAAGTCAGCGAGATCTTTCCCAACGTGGCAAAACACGTCGATGACATGTGCATTATCCGATCAATGCATGCCGATGTTCCCAACCACGAACCTTCGTTGATGCTGATGAACTGCGGTGACGCTCGCCAGGTGCGACCTTCGATGGGTTCGTGGGTCTTGTATGGGTTAGGAACCGAGAACCAGAACCTTCCCGGTTTTATCTCCATGTGCCCCGGTGGTTTTCCAATTCAAGAAACTCAGAATTGGCAGGCAGGCTTTCTGCCCGGAGTTCTGGCAGGAACCTATATAGATCCAAACCAGACCGACATAGACAAAATAGTTGAGAACATCAAGAACCACTACACTCTGCCTAGCGATCAACGCGAGCAATTGGACTTGGTGCAAAAGCTTAACCGGGAGCATTTGGCGAAGCGGGACAATGATCCCGCAATGGAAGCACGAATTCAGTCTCTTGAGCTTGCTTACCGAATGCAATCTGAAGCTACTGATGCCTTTGATGTCAATCGTGAGTCTCAGGCTACCAAAGAAATGTACGGTCCCGGAAGCTTTGCTCGCCAGTGCCTAATCGCTCGTCGCCTTGCCGAGCGAGGCGTTCGATTCATTCAACTCTATCATGGGGCTGGTCAGCCTTGGGATAGCCACGATGACATTGCGGTTGCCCACCGAAATCTTGCGAAGGAAGCGGATCAAGGCATTGGTGCATTGTTGACAGACCTCAAACAGCGAGGGATGCTTGAGGAAACTTTGGTCATTTGGGGCGGAGAGTTCGGACGGACCCCGACGGTCGAATTGCCGACTCCAGGTTCTAACGCCGGTAAATCAAACGGTCGAGACCACAACCATTACGGGTTTACTTATTGGATGGCGGGTGGCGGTGTAAAGGGTGGAACAACCTATGGATCAACCGATGAATTTGGGTTTAGAGCTGAGCAAAACCCGGTCCATGTTCACGATTTGCACGCCACGATTTTGCACTTGCTCGGTTTTGACCATACCAAGCTAACTTACCGTCATGCTGGTCGAGACTTTCGACTAACCGATGTTTATGGAAACGTGGTCCACGACATCATCGCGTAAGGTCAATTGCCATTTCGAATTGGCTTACTTTGACCTCTTTGAAACCCGTACGGGTCAAGAATTCACGACAATGATCGTCGGGAAGGGCAATCGGGGTTACCAATGCCTTGTCAGGATTACGATGGGCAATCGCATTGACTAGCCTGGTAGCTTCGCCATTTCGTCGCGAGGACAGCTTTGTAAACAGTGACCAGAAAACTACTCTTTCAGGAATCGAATCGGAAATCATGGCAAAGGCCTGATCCCGGTAAGAAACTCCCTTTGCTGGAGCCCCTCTGTGGCTCAGAGTTTCGGGTTTGTAATCCCAGGGCAAGTCACTGGAACATTCAATCGCAAGATTGCGGATGACGATGGAAGGATCAATAAGTTGGATTTCGTGATACTCGCCCGGTTGTGGTTCGCGACGATAGCCCACTAATCTCCGTGTCGTTTTAAGGCCAACACTTTCATAAAGAGCGATCGCAGGGGGATTCTGCTCAATAACCTCAAGGACAAGTCTTTGGTCGCCTCTTTGTTTTGATTCGGCAATCACAAGTTTCATCAATTGCTGGCCGACGCCTTGCCGACGAAAATCTGGCGCAATCGCCATTGCTGCGACACGAGAGGTCCAACCTTGTCGTGCCACGAGGCAAACTGCAGCTGGTTTGCCATCTGCCATCAGGATCATGCTGGACTGAGAATCCAATCCTTCTGGGCGAAAGCGTCGTTCAAATCCAGGGCCATCGATGATAAAAGGCATGATGTAGCCTTCAAAGCAAGCCGTCACCGCTTCCGCAAGTTGAGCAGGGTTGAATTCAATCGCCCGATGTTCGGTCAGGTTAGATGGCATTGTCAATCAATAGTACGGGATCGGTGATTGCCAGAGTTTCAAGAAGGCACATCTAAAGTCTTTCCCTTGATAGGGAAAGTGGCTCGCCAGTCATTCAAACCAATAGGTTCGAAAACGATGACTGGCAAGTCGAAAGGGATGAGTCCTAGCCTAGTTACCCGCCAATCTTGCTCTTGTCGGGGTTAGTTGGTCGCTTCAGGATTGGGGCTTTGTACTTTGCCAATTGCTTGTTGATTTCTACAATCGCTTTTTCAAGTTGTGAATCCTTGCCTTGTCGCCAGAGATAGGGATCTAACTCAACGTCAAAATCAGGGTCAACTCCATAGCCCTCAACATCCCATCGATCCTCTGCCACGTTATAGAATGCGCAGTTTGGCGAGTTGATATTGCCGCCGTCTACAGTTGCAAAACCAAACGAAGCAACCAAGCCGCCCCACGTTCGCTTGCCGATAATCGGACCGATCTTCTTATGCTTAAACAGCCACGGGAACATGTCTCCGCCAGAGCCAGCGAACTGGTTTACAATAAGAACCTTTGGTCCATAGATCGTCGCGCCTGGCGTCGGCCAATCTTTACCGTCCCGAGGCGTAAAAGCCCCATCAAGTTTTTTACTCATTTCGTAGACCATGTAGTCCACGATCAAGCCACCTTGGTTGAATCGTTCGTCAACGACGATTCCATCCTTATTTACCTGTGAGTAGTAGTAGCGTTGGAAGGCTGTCCATCCACCTGCGCCTGTGTCGGGAACGTGAACATAGCCGGCTCGACCTCCAGTCATCTTATCGACGTACCGACGATTGTCTTCTGACCAAGCTCGATTTCGGAGCGCACTTTCCGACCCTACCGCAACAACCGTGACCTCTCGCGAACCGACTTCGGTTGGGTTTGGTCCGATTCTGACTTTGACCTGCTTTCCTGCTTTACCTTCGAGCATTTCATATATGTCATTTGAATCCATTAGCTCTCTGCCATCGATAGCTAGGATATATTCGCCAACTTTAGCATTGATCCCCGGCTGTGCAAGGGGTCCAAAAAGTCCTGGATTCCATCGTTCTCCGTCGTAGATTCGCTTTAGGCGATACTTTCCGCCTTCCATGCTGTAATCAGCACCAAGCAAGCCGCCGGGGGTTCCGCCAACTCGAGGTATGTCGCCACCAGAAGCCCACATGTGTCCAATGACGATTTCACCAAGCATGTCAGTGAATAAATAGTTAAGGTCTTCTCGCGAAACCACTCCGTCAAGGAAAGGTGCATACCGAGTCCTCATTTCTTCCGCATTGATTCCGTGAAGGTTTGCCGCATAGAACAAAATTGGCTCGTTTCGCCAAATGTCGTGGAAAATCGATTTCCATTCGACTTTTGGATCAATCTTGATTTTCAATCCCGAAACATCAACTGCCCCTTCACCAGGCGACGCCGGTCCCGCAGTGCTAACAATTGATGGTCCTGCCGGTCCAAAAAGGAGAGCTTTGTTGCCGTCGGGTGTGGTCGAAATGCTTGCTCCCATTCCGAATGGTGAACTCTTTCGTGTAGCCATGCTCCATTTGCTGATCGATGCGAAAGGTGATCCAGCCATCGGATTAACGTGAGCAGGGGTCGAAAGCGCGAAAAAGCTACCTGGAGTTCCAGGTTCCAAAGCGGTATATTCCGCGCTTGGCATCGGCAACGCAATAATTCGCTTTTCAATTTCATCAAGGTCAATAGTGAATGCCGCCGGTTCGGACTTCTTCGCCGGTTCCGTCCCCGGTGGTACAACGATTGCTTCCTCGTCGCTTTCCGGACTCAAAGGATTAGGTAAATCCTTCGACAGCACGACACAGTACATTGAGCTTAATACGACCGGGTTGGTCATACTCGACATATCCAACCAACTAATCGCTGGACCCGCATTAGTACTTGCATAAAAATAGAGGTACTTACCATTACGGTCAAAAATGGGGCTTTTAGCCTGACTGAGACCATCTGTGATTTGAGTGGCTTTACCGGTGCCCAAGTTGTAAACAAAGACCGACTGCATGTGGCTGTCTAGGTCCTTGGCGTACGTGATCCACTTAGAGTCAGGTGACCAACGAGCTTCCATAGTTACAGTAGGATCAGTGTAGGTTTTGTGGTCAACCAACGTATTCTTTCCAGTAGCAATATCGAGAATCCAAAGCTTATTTCGGTTGTCCGTGTAGGCAAGTTTTGATGAGTCTGGCGACCAATAAGAGATTCCAGATCCGAAATAATACGCGGGAGACTCGCCAAGATCCATCAATTTCGTCGTACCATTAGCAGTGTCATACAGGGCCATTTGCTGCTTTCCAGACTCATCTGTAATGTACGAGACGGTTTTGCCATCTGGTGACCAAGCCGGATCTCTGCGAAACACCCCTTGTTGACTGCTCAAAAAGCGAGGATCGCCCTTTGATGCTGGAACCGTTGCAACCCACCCCCGAGCGGCCACAACTAACCGTTGCCCGCTTGGCGATATGCATGCCACGTTTACACTATTACCAATCGATTTGAAAGTGGTCCTAACTTCCGGGAAATCGCCGCGAATGTTGATGTTGACTCTTGTCGATCTTTTAGTGGCGAGATCAAAGAGGTTAATGCTACCAAGTTTTTCGTAGACTATTGCACCAGGACCAGCTGAAGCTGACTTCAGATCAAATCCATTTCCTGGAACTTCCTCGGTGACCCTTTTTGAGTCTAAATCAAAACTGTTAAGACCAACCGGCCCTTTTGGATCGCTTAAAAAATAGACTTTGTTTCCGACCCACATCGGGAAGGAGTCATTCCAGCCCTTTCGAGGTATTTCATATACCTTTGAATCTGACATTTGTCCAATCCAAATCGAATAGGCCTGCCCACCTCGGTATCGTTTCCAAGCGTCTTGCCACTTAAATCCAGGGACATAAGCAAGGTTCTTTCCGTCGGGAGAGAACGATGCCATGGTCCCCATTGGGAAAGGCAGTTGCTTTGGAACTCCGCCATCGGTGCTCACCGTGTACATCATCGGTGCGGATGTATTCGAGAGCATTGTGGATGAAAATATGACTGAAATGCCATCGGGAGTCCAACCTATAACGGTCTTCCCCGACGGGTGGTATGTTAATCGCTTTGGTACTCCGCCCTCAACAGGAACGGTAAAGATGTCGACATTTCCGTGATATTGGGCGGAAAATGCAATGGTCGAACCATCCGGAGAGAAGTGCGGGTTTTGTTCAATGCCTGGTGAGCTAGTTAGTCGGGTAGCGTCACCGCCAGATCTTGCGACTCGCCAAAGGTCTCCGGCAAAACTAAAGACAATGGACGTCTGATTGACGGTTGGATGTTGCATCAGCAACGGATTCGGACCAGCGTCAAAGGCCGATTGCCGGGCAATGGTGATTAAAGCTAATGATGTGAGAATGGGCATTGATGAAGTTGTACCTCAACGTACAAATTCGTCCATTTACACTTGAATGGTTCCTTTACCTTTGGACAAATTTCGTGCAAATCCAATTTGGACGCACTTGGTGTATCATTCAACTAGTCCCCTAATTAGGAGCACTCATATGCCTGAAAATCTTTCGCGACGATCATTTTGTAACTTAACTGCCGGTTTGGCTTTAACCGCTGTACCGGTCATCTCATATGCTAACCAAGGAACTGGTCAAGCCGCTGCGCCAACCCAAGCCCCTGGCCCGATTGAAGCACCGTTTACTCGTGATTATGATGCGCCTGGCTTTACTCCTAAGTGGAAGAAACCTCAACTCAACCGCGTCATGGTGCAAGACTTCGTGATCTATGCCCATATGGATATTGATAAAGTAAAGATGCTCTTAGCCAAAGAGCCCCGTCTAGTTGCGGCTACTATTGACTGGGGCGGGGGCGATTGGGAGTCGGGACTCGGCGGAGCTTCGCACATGGGAAACAAGGATATCGTCAATTATTTGCTTGAAAAAGGCGCCCGTATCGATATCTTCTGTGCGGCGATGATGGGACAACTTGACGTTGTAAAGTCATTCCTAGCTCTGCAACCAAACCTGATTGATTGCTATGGTCCCCATGGAATGACCCTACACTTTCATGCGAAGCAGGGCAAAGCGACTGAGGTTTACGACTATCTTCAGTCGATTAAGAAAATCGGATAGTCAATCCAAAGTGGTGCCAACCGCATAGATATCGCTTCAGGATCAAATCGCATTCAAAGATTCGCTCCATGAAGGCTAATTTCATGGTGATCCGACGGTAAAATTCCGCTCGGGTTAATCAATGGCAAAAGAGCTTTCACGAAGAGACGTTTTACGAGGATCTGCAGTCGCAATGGCTGGACTAGCAATGGGAACAAAGGCGTTGGCCGATATGCCCCAGGACACGGCAGGCAAGCGACTAAGGTTCGGCATCATTGGATGCGGTGGAAAAGGCGAAAGCGGAATGTCAGAAGCCGCCAAACACGGCGATATTGTCGCCATTTGTGACGTTGACGCCAAGAATCGAGCGAAGGGAATGATGACCCACCCGAAAGCCTCGAGCTTCGATGATTATCGATTCATGTTGGAAGCGATGAAAGGCAAACTGGATGCGGTTGTCATCAGCATTCCCGATCACCACCATGGCATTGCCGCCGCTCTCGCAATGCGACAAGGGCTGCATACCTACTGCGAAAAGCCACTCTGCCGAACCATTTGGGAAGCTCGCCAACTCGCGAAGATTGCTCGCGACAAGAAGGTCATGACTCAGATGGGGAACAATAGCACCGAAAGCACCCCCATGAGAAAAATGGCGGCTTTGATTAAGTCAGGTCATTTTGGCAACGTTAAGGAAATCTATCTTTGGACCAACCGAGCTGGAGATATGTGGCCCCAGGGTGTAGGTCGGCCCGCCGATGCTACCGCTCCTACCGAGCTAAACTGGGATCTATGGGTTGGGCCAAGACCAGAAAGACCATACGCAAAAGGGTATCACCCGTTCTCCTGGCGAGGATTCTGGGACTTTGGAACCGGTTCGCTCGGCGATATGGGTTGCCATATCTTTAACATGCCACACATGGCCCTTGATCTTGGATCACCAGTTGCCGTTCAAGCTGAAACAAGCGGACACAACAAAGAGACTTTTCCGAAATGGGCAGTTGTCAAATATGAATACGCGGCTGTTGGCAACCGACCTGCATTTACACTGACTTGGCACGATGGAGGACGAAAGCCCGATCCTGATCTTGCACCAGAGTTCACTTATCCAGGAAACGGAGTTATTGTCGTGTGCGAAAAGGCAACCATTTATAGCCCGCATGAAAGCAATCGGGAGTACCACATTGTTGGCGGCGGAACGATTCCTGACATTGAGGTTGACGAGTCACCCGGTCACATGGCGGAATTTGCTCGTGCAGCCATGGGTGGCAAACCAGCAGTTTCAAACTTCCCGAACTATAGTGGCCCGCTTGCCGAAGCCGTTCTCGTAGGAAATCTCGCAATCTGGGCCGATGGTCCGAGGCTAGAGTGGGATGCGAAGAAGATGCAAGTAAAAGGAACGAACGAGTACGACGCCCTCATCCGTCCCGCATATCGAAAAGGTTACGGCATCTAATATCTGAGACGGATTGGTTGGTATTGCCGTCACAAACTCACGTGACGGTACCAACCCATGCGACGATCCGAAGGTTGATTAGAATGAATTCACCGATAGGCTTCGTTTCACCCGAGGAAATTTCAAGGCTCGGCACCCCGCCAGAAATTTTCGAAGCGATGCGTTGGGCTTTTATCGCTGTCTCCAGTGGTGCCGCGGAAATTCCAGTTCGGCAGTACGTTTCGCTACATGCGAGCCATGGAAACGGATTAGTGATGCCTGCCTATGTTCGAGAATCTCGCGATGGACGTTATCCAGATGTGTACGCGGTGAAGATGTTCAACGATATTCCGGGAAACCGACATGCCGGGCGAGCAACATTTCAGGGTGTCACCGTGCTATTCGAGATATCATCAGGGTTACCTTTGGCGACGTTTGATGCCGCCGCATTGACGGCTCTAAGGACCGGCGTTAGCACCGCAATCGCAACGGACTATCTGGCTCGACCGGGCGGATCGGTGGTCGGATTGGTTGGCGCGGGACCGCAAGGGCTGAGCACGTTGCGAGCCCTAGGTTCCTTAAGAGGAATCTCGTCAGTCCGGGTTTTAGATCGGCACGTTAAAGCGGTTTCGACATTAGACTTTCCGATGACTCCTTGTTCGAGCGTTGGGGAGGTTGCTTCTGGCGCGGACATGATCGTCATGGCAACAAACAGCCATTCTCCTCTCCTTTCATTAAACATGGTTGACTCAAGGTGCCACGTTTCTGCGCTAGGTTCTTATCGTCCACAAATGAAAGAACTCGAATCGGATCTGGTGAAATCTTCGAACGTATGGGTAGACAACTTGGCCTGTCTGGAGACCAGCGGGGACCTAATTGGGTTACCGATAAAGGCTCGCTTATTTGGCGAAGCCCTTGAGCTAAGCGAGAACATTCAGGGACGGACTTTGTATAAATCGATCGGCTCAGCTGCCCAAGATGCACTTGCCGCATGGGTTTGCTACCGGAAGCTGGTCGCAAAACCTGATTGAGACAATCCTATAGTTTCTTTGATTGACTTTTGCCTTACAATAGCTAAGTGGACTTTTCGAAACTCGAATTACTGACTCAAGTTCGGATTGAGAAACCGTGCCTAGAAGACTGGGACGAGATGTCGGGCGATGAGCAAAAACGGCACTGTGCAGGTTGCGGGTGCAGCGTGCATAATGTTGCCGAAATGAGTGCCATTGATGCAGAAAGTCTCTTGTCGAGACCGGAACGAGTGTGCGCTCGGCTCACGGTTGACAACAAACAAAATGTACTAACCCGAGACGGATGGATTCCTCGCCTCTTACTCGCGGGAGCAATTGCGGCAACCGCCACGGGCTGTGCCCCAACAAAGACTTCGTTAGCAACTTCAACCGGAAGCACCACAACTCCCTCCCAATTCGAAATGGTAGAGGATCGGATTGTTGAGATTTGTGATGACGCAATCGATACGCTGTTTCCGGGTCTGCGACCACGGCAACAATTCATGGGCTTGATATCTGTCCGTTCAACCTCCTCAAGCAGCTTGCCGCCGCCAAAGCCATAGATAAAAGATACGAATAGCCACCGAAGCAGTAAACTGTCGTAGTGCTCACCGTCGAGCCTCAGCCGCTCACCCTAACTCAAGTTTTCGAAATTGCTCACGGCAATTCGAACATCGAATTGTCGCCAAAAACCCGTGAACTTGTCCAAAAATCCCGCGCCGTCGTCGACCAAATCGTCGCCGAAAAGCAAGTCGTCTACGGCATCAACACCGGCTTCGGACGCCTTGCCGACGTCCATATCCCGGATGACGAACTAAAGCAACTCCAGCTAAACCTAGTTCGCAGCCATGCAGTCGGAGTCGGCGACCCTCTCAGCATCCCCGAGACCAGAGCGATGATGCTCCTTCGCCTCAGCGTACTTGCCCAGGGTTATAGTGGAGCCAGAGTCGAAACCCTCGAAATGCTCGTCCAAATGCTGAATAAACGCATCCACCCAGTAATACCATCACAGGGTTCGGTTGGTGCATCCGGCGATCTCGCCCCATTGGCGCACTTAGCTCAGGCCGTAATTGGCGAAGGCGAATGTTGGGACGGAAAAGATCGAAAGCCGAGCTTGGAAATTTTAAGTAAGCATGGAGTAAAGCCAATCATTTTGGAATCCAAAGAGGGACTTGCCCTTTTGAACGGTACTCAAGCGATCGGATCAGTTGGCTGCCTGGCTCTTGCCCGCGCCCTTCGGTGCGTGCATGTCGCAGATGTGATCGGTTCGATGACATTGGAGGCCCTTATGGGTACTCCGAGTGCTTTTGATCCGCGAATCCATGAAGCACGCCGACACCAAGGTCAAATAAACAGTGCGACGCACCTGAGAAATCTGTTGCAGGAGTCAGAAATTCGAGAATCCCACCGCGAAAATGACTCCCGAGTCCAAGACGCCTATTGTCTAAGATGCATGCCTCAAGTTCATGGCGCTGCTAGAAATGCCCTTCATCATGTGCGCGAAACCCTCGAAAACGAAACTGGTGCGGCAACCGATAATCCCCTAGTTTTCAGCGATACGGGTGAGGTCATCTCCGGCGGCAATTTTCATGGTGCTCCGCTCGCCTACGCGCTCGACTACGCTGCGATTGTTTTGACCGACCTTCTCTCAATTTCCGAACGACGAATGGATCGATTGGTTAATCCAGATTCCAATGAAGGACTTCCCCCGTTTCTGAGCAGTCACGCTGGAACGAGTTCGGGATTCATGATGCCGCATGTTACAGTGGCCGCCTTGCTCAACGACTGTAAGGTGTTAAGCCACCCAGCGAGCACCGATTCGGTGCCAACGTCCGGCGGAAAAGAAGATCATGTATCGATGGGGATGACCAGCGCGCTCAAATTCCGAAAAATCGTCGAAAACGTCGAGCGTGGACTGGCAATTGAACTGCTTGCTGCCGCTGAAGGGCTCGAATACAGAAAGCCACTCAAACCCGGAAAAGGTGCTTTGGTCGCATTCGAGAAACTTCGCACAATTTCTCCGCCAGTCATTCATGACCGATCGCTTTCGCACGACATTGAAAATGTCGCAACCGCGATCCGACAAGGAACCTTTGATTCAGGACTCGAACCAACGTGGTAATCAGAGTAGAGCCCATGCGGAGGGGAGGAACCAAGACCCCCGGAGACATCGAGTCACGCCCAATGACTGGATTAAAATGGGAAAAACGTGGAATGGCTGCCTCGGTAATCCCGATTTTCGACTCAAGTGTTTTGTTTCCATCAACTCTAGAACGAAAATCGTTTGCCGAGGCTAAAAAAGCTCAAACCTATCATAAACTTTCAGAATCCTTCTTGTCTGGGCGTCAAGAGATTCAGATTTTGGTTCATTGTTTAGAGGTTGGCGAAACAACTTCGCGGATAAGGTACCACTTGTCTTTTGGCCCAACGGGTCGGAAGGATGTCAGCCCAGGTCGCAGGAATTTGCGACCGGACGAAGTCCCAAGCAAATCCCTAAGGCCTGGGTTAGAATCAAATCCAGTCCCTTCCAAGGTCGCATCTCCATTCTCATTGATTTCATATCAATTTGGAAGCGACCCCGGTTGTTACAACCGCATCTTTTACAGATATTGAATATTCGCCAAGTATCATGAAGGCACCCACCGGAACCCAACTATCGTGCAAAGGCTGGCAACAAGAAGCCGCCCTTCGCATGCTGATGAATAACCTCGACCCAGAGGTTGCCGAGGACCCAGATAATCTCATCGTGTACGGAGGAACCGGCAAGGCCGCGCGAAACCCCGAGGCACTCCAAGCCATCGTTCGGTCCCTAAGGTCACTCGAAAATGACGAAACCTTACTTGTACAATCTGGGAAACCGGTCGGATTATTTCGGACTCATCTCGATGCACCGAGAGTCCTTATTGCGAACTCTAATTTAGTCGGCAAGTGGTCCAATTGGGAAGAATTTGGTCGGCTGGAAAGGCTTGGATTGATGATGTATGGGCAAATGACTGCCGGTTCATGGATATACATCGGGAGCCAAGGAATTGTTCAAGGAACATTTGAAACCTTCGCCGCCGCCGCCGACCGCCACTTTGGGGGATCGCTTGGTGGACGCCTGGTCGTGAGCGGTGGGATCGGCGGAATGGGCGGCGCTCAGCCCCTTGCCGCGACGATGAATGGTGCCGTATTTCTCGGCATCGATGTCGATCCAACTCGAATCCAAAAGCGGCTCGATTCTGGCTACATTGACGAAATGGTATATAACCTTGACGATGCATTAGCAAGAATAGGGACGGCAATGGGCAAAAAAGAAGCCGTCAGTATTGGTCTTGTCGGCAATTGCGCAGACGTCTTGCCCGAGATGATTCGTCGAGGGGTGATCCCCGATATCTTGACCGACCAAACCAGCGCCCATGATCCGATCAATGGGTATGTTCCCAACGGAATGCCGCTAACGGAAGCGCTAAATCTACGATCAACGGACCCCGCCACTTATCGAGCCAAAAGCGTGGAAACGATGGGTGTTCATGTCGCCGCTATGCTTGAAATGAAACGAAATGGCGCGGTTACTTTCGACTACGGAAATAATATCCGGGCATATGCTCTCGAAGCTGGCGTGACCAACGCGTACGATATCCCCGGTTTCGTTCCCGAATACATCCGACCGTTGTTCTGCGAAGGCAAAGGTCCTTTCCGTTGGGCTGCGCTTTCCGGCGACCCGGAAGACATCCGACAAACCGATATTCTTGCCGCCGAACTATTTCCTGAAAATGCCTCACTCCAACGTTGGCTCAAACTCGCATCGGAAAGAATTCACTTCCAAGGGCTACCAGCGCGGATCTGCTGGCTAGGCTACGGAGAACGTGCGAAAATGGGACTCGCGATCAATGAGCTTGTACGATCTGGAAAAGTGAAAGCTCCAATCGTCATCGGACGTGACCATCTCGACTGTGGCTCGGTCGCATCGCCAAACCGCGAAACCGAATCGATGAAGGATACAAGCGATGCCGTCGCCGACTGGGCCCTTCTCAACGCCATGGTCAACACCGCTGCCGGTGCGACCTGGGTCAGTATTCACAACGGAGGTGGAGTCGGAATCGGTTATTCCCAACATGCAGGAATGGTCGTCGTCGCCGATGGAACCGATGCTGCCGCCAAACGCCTCGAACGAGTACTTACGAGTGATCCGGGCATGGGCGTCATCCGCCATGTTGATGCGGGATACGATGAGGCTATCCAATTTGCGGCTGAATCGGGAATAAAGATACCAATGAGTCAGTGATGTGGAGTGCGTCGATTTATCGGCGCTTTGTCCTGCGAAATTTATTTCGCTGAAACTTAAAAGGAGAAGAAAATGGCATACGAAGACCCCGGCTGGAATAGAGCATCTAATTGGCTCAATGGCGATTGCGAAAATCCTCGCGCGGAACTCCATGTTCTTGGCGTTCCTATGAACCGGTCAGTTACTCCCGGCTCGTGTCACCTCGCGCCAAAAGCCATCCGAGAAGCCCTCTTCCGGTTCGGAACCTACAGCTTCTCAGAAGAATCCGATCTCCGCCAAATCAAGGTAACCGATCATGGCGACTCTAAAGATCAAGACAGCATTGAAGATGTTTGCAAGCAGGGTCGTACCGTTCTCCTCGGTGGAGACAATGGAGTGACCCGACCGGCGGTGAAGGCACTGGCAATGAGCCAAAATCTCGAGTTATGTGAGATCGGCGTAATCACTCTTGACGCCCACTTAGACCTGCGACATCTCAACGACGGACCCATGAATGGTAATCCGATCCGGGGTCTGATCGAGGATGGGTTACCCGGGGCGAACTTTGTCCAAATGGGACTTCAATCATTCGCAAACTCGCCCGAATACGCCCGGTTCGGTAAGGAACATGGGCTGAAGTGGAGCACCGCTGAAGAATGTTTCGAATCTCCTTTTCCAGATCGATTTCAATTTGAACTGAACCAACTTGCAAAGCGGACCAAAGCAATCTACTTCGATCTCGATATCGACGTTATGGATCGTGCCTTTGCGCCCGGTTGCCCTGGTTCTCGCCCCGGAGGACTAACACCAGTCATGGTCCGTCAAGCTGCCCGCATTGCCGGAATGAACAAAAAAGTGCTGGCGATGGACATCGTCGAACTTGACCCAGAACTAGACATAAATTCCTGCACTGCGATGGCTTGCGCCGCCTGTCTGCTAGAATTTGCATCAGGTGTCCTCGCAAGTTCATGACCATCACTGAAATTGTCAACATTGGCCAACTGGTGACCATGAGTGGTCCGGCGGGACCGCGCCGCGGGAACCAGATGTCCGAAATTGGCATCGTCCAAGACGCTGTGATCCACCTCCAAGACGAGTTGATAACCTACGCCGGTCCACGCGCCAACGCTCCCACGATAAAGGCGAATGGCTTTATTGACGCGGAAGGAAAGCTCGTAACGCCAGGTCTTGTTGATGCCCACACCCATGCGGTCTTCGCCGGAAATCGAGCCGATGAATTCGAAGATCGAGCGCTGGGTGCCACATACCAAGAGATTGCCGCAAAGGGTGGAGGAATTTTGTCCACCGTCTCGAAAACGCGTGCTGCGTCCAAGTCAGAACTGAAGGAAGAATCCAAGCGCCACTTGCGCTGGATGCGGTCATGCGGAACCACGACCGCCGAAATCAAGTCGGGCTATGGGCTTGACCTCGCAACCGAGCAAAAAATGTTAGAGGTTGCCGGCGACTTTGATTCGGGTCTCTTCTCGATCGTGAGAACCTTCCTCGGTGCCCACTCTG
>JAYVHY010000230.1:0-3802 GCA_043770615.1 Armatimonadota bacterium
CCTGTCCTTGAGGGCAGGAACGACTTCGCAGTTCATACCCAGGTAATACATTGCCGGTCTTTCAAAAAGCTGGATGTCTGGGCTCAACTTCGGATCAGCTTTGATTGCCTTCAAGTCCTGAAGTTCAAGCGTAATCATATCCAATTCGCCAGTCTTATATTTGTTGAGTCGAGTCTGAGAGTCTTTGATGACCGGTCGCTCGATGCTCTCAAGTTTAGGAGCGCCGCCATGATATCCCGCATTTGCAGCAAGAATGACGATTGAATCGGGAACAAACTCCTTCATCGTGAACGGCCCAGTACCAACCATTTCTGCTGGTTTAGCCATATCCTGCTTCGGATCAGCAAGGGCTTCTTTCGCATACACAAACGAGCAAGGATAGGTGAGCTTGTCGAGGAAGTAAGGTCTCGTCTTGTCAATTTTGATTTCAAGGGTCTCAGGATTGATGACTTTGATTCCTGATACTTCAGTTGCCTTTCCGGCTAGCCGGTCCAAAACGCCAACAATGTCTGCCATGTAGGTTCCAGCTGTCGGGCTATTAAACTGTGGATCGCACGATCTTTCCATGCACCACTTGAAGTCCTCGGCGGTCATGACACGACCGTTGCTAAACTTCACGTCCTTTTTCAAATGGAATGTATAAGTTGTCCCATCAGGACCGATATCCCACTTTTCCGCAAGGTTTGGCTGAACGCGGTTATCTTCGCCCCATTTAACCAATCCTTCAAACTCTTGTTGAATAATGTCGATCGTATCGCCGTCCTGAACCTTGGCTGGATCGAGAGAAGTGGGCGTTGTTGGCAAAGCATAACGAAACACGCCGGACTTACCCGCCGTAGTTCGATCCGAGAAACCACCCCCGGAATTGTTGCCACTGCCGCAACCGTAAATTGTGAGGCCAATGACCCCGACGAAGACTAATGAATTAATCCGCATAGCTATCTCAACGATTTTACATTAAGAATCGATCCGAAGAGACGTAAGAAGGTGTTGTCTTGCGGGAAGTGGCTTTTCGCAAACATGTTCCCACATTGGCTGGAGGGCCAACAAACACTCAAAACTGAACTTCAAATTGGACGGCGGCACCGCACATTCCGTCAATGCCGCCAAGCCAAACAGCACTTCCGCGCGCACATAAAACCGGTCTGATACCTGATTTGCTTGCTCAGCACAGACGTACCCTCCCGACGAAGGAGAGAAAAATGCCTCCGACTCCAAAACCTTCGAACCGCTCAAAACACACCGATTAAAGGAAGGCAAGAAGCCACTCACTTCCAGCAACTTCACTTCAGCCCAAGCCAGAACTGAAATTGGGTTTGGATGCTTTTCCAGTTCCGACAAGGCTGAAAAACACAGATCGAATGCTTCTTCAAACGGTTCTTCGTATGGCAGTATCTGCCCAAGCAATTCACCCCAACTGAGACCAAGGTTGAGACGATCAAAGTCCCGTCTGAGGCCATGAAACGAACTTCTCGGTTGCCCAGAAGTTACAAACTTCTGCTTCTTTCCACTGGCAAACGTAAACTGTCCGATACTAAGCGGCTCGGACAAGCCTCGAAGGCGTGAAGTAGGCTTTTTTGCACCTTTCGCAACAACGTCGACCTTCCCAAGTTCCCTTGAGAAGATCGTTAATCGTCGGTCGGATTCTCCGACATCGGTTCGTCGGAGCACAATGGCTTCGACTGTGGTGTCCATAAGTTTCTACTTTTTAGCGATGCAAAATGGTCTTTTGGAAGAACTCGATCCAGATGAAATACATTCGGTCGATAACCAACGTAAATCGCATCATAACCGTGGTTCCAAAGATCGCTCCAAAACCGATCATCAGCAAGTATCGCCCCATGACATTCACTTTCAAGATCAGTTTGTTCTTGACGTCAAAGCTGAACAGGAAGTAGCTTAGAACACTAACCAGAGTAAACATGAACAAGAAGTTCGAAATCGCTTGCGACCAATAGACGTTTGCCGCAACAATTTGCGGGTCAACCCCAGAACTGGGGACAAGGAATCCTGAGGTACCAATAATCGGCTTCATTCCCGCCCGGACTTGTGGACCGTAGGTATCGAAGTAGCTTTGGATTTGCTGACCAGACCACACGCCTAGGACAATTCCAAGTGGAATTCTTGCCATCCAGTTGTGCTTCTTGCTAAAGACCATGTAGCTCATAAATCCGACCGGAAGCAATGCTGCATAAATCCAGTGACCACCAGTTGCCGCTTTATTGGTTTCGTCAACTGTACCGACCATCTTGTCGTACCAAACCGAGTGAAGCGATTCAGTCCATACCGCAACTGCCGCCCAACCTGCCGCCAGACCTAGAAAAAGGTGCTCGCAGAATCGGTAAAACTTATTCTCCTTGTAGAGAACACTAAACAGACCAACGGTTACAATAACACCAGCGGCCTTCGAGAGCGCGTAGAAAGTTTCGAGATTCATTAGCTTTTCGCTCCTTTGCGGGCTTGCATCATTTCTAAGTTACCAATAACTACCAACACGATCATCAAGAGCAATGCAACGTGTAATGTTGGATAATATTTCGTTCCGTTACCTTTGTTGTCCTTGCCCGGAAAGCCCTCAATCTGATCCTTAATTTTCTCAGATATGACTCCGCCCCCCCCGTTCTTGTCCGGGATATTTAATCCGCTTTCCATCAAGACCTCAAGGTCATATACACCCTTCAATCCGCCAATAAAGCCAACTATCTGACCTGAGTTGTAATAAACCTGGGTTTCCGGAACCATAACTCCAGTTACGGCAAACAGCAAGGGCACCTTCTTAGAGGAAATAAATTGAACGTGGAAGTCAGTTGTCTTGCTTGCCGTTACATCAATAACCAACTTAAAGTCCTGAACCTTTTCAATCTTTTCAAGGACCGGTGACTCCATGACTGAACGGAGCTTTCCGCTTGAGTCCGTACCGCGTTTCGAAGTGAACAGCTTCTTAACGTCTTGTCCCATGTTATTGATCGCAACATCAGAGTTGACATAAAAACCTGCCTGAACCCAGTCTTCCCACTGCTTGTAGGGCCGTGTACCTTCTTTCTTCATCATCTCATTAACTTCGGTGATGACGTCCTGAGCACATCTTGGTGACTGAGGGTCTGCAGTAGACCACAAAGCAAACTTAACTTCCTTTCTCATCAAAATTCGAAGAATTGAAATGAGGTGTGATTTACTCTCGCCCCGAGTTGAACCGGTCCAGTCAGAACCGAGCAGAACCGTGTCACCTTTTTGAAGACTCATTAAGGCCTTAAAAGAATCAACTGAACTGTCAACTGGCTTGTTCGGCACCGGAATATTGAAGAAGAGCGGAATTGAAGCTGCCAAGACAAGCAGCATATATACTGTGTACTTGGGAATGGTTTTAAGTTTCATTATTTACCTCCTTTTTCAAGGCCGAGCCAAATTCTTAGCGCCATGCTAAGCGTTCCTAATCCAATTCCAAACTTAATGCCCGTGATGGCTGGCGTCTGAAAAGTATTTTTGATCCACTGGGCAAGTTCGGATATTCGAAGATTTCGAACCAGATCCTTCATCGGACCTTCTCCCGCGATAGTGTCGACTCCTAAATCCCAGTAAAAGGCAACCACGCCCATAAGGCTAAGGATAACCAGCAATGCAGTGCCAAGCAAAATGGTCGCTTCAACCGATCTAGCTCTAAAGGCTCGATAGGCGGCAGAAAGAATAAAGAACGCGATAATCGAGAACATCGCCGCATCCATTTGCTGGAGAAGACCTTCAAACAAGAAGTCCCGACCCTTATTGAAGAATCCCCAGTTGTCCGGATTGTCAAAATCAATGG
>JAYVHY010000231.1:0-8564 GCA_043770615.1 Armatimonadota bacterium
ATGGTCCGATGCCGAACAATAGAGGTTTAGCAGCGGGTTACCCCCAAGCACTCCATAAGGTCGATTGGTGATCTGCCCAAGGGCAAAGAATGCCAAGTCTCCTCGACTGATGGTGTGCTTGTATTGTGGAGCCTTCATGATGGTGTCGTTACTCACTCCCGTCCACACTTCCATGTTTGCGGCTCTGACCTTGGGCTCGTAATACTCATAAGCGACCGACACCACGTCGGGCGTTTCACCAATTTTGAATGCGGTTGGCTCCTTGCTAGCGAGCTGAGTTAAGAGGTAAGGAATGGACTCGCTACCCCGAGAGATAAGGACTTCGAGTGGTCCCATCGGTGACCTTCTGCGCACCAGGGTGTCCAAACGAAACTCGTCGGCAAACTCGTATCCATCGGCCAAAAATCGTCCCTTTGTCGAAATTTGAGCGGCAATCACACTTGCCGGTTGCGCCACCGCAGCGTCAAGCAGTTCGCTCGCTGGCTTGGGCAAAGATGCTAATAACAGAGATATCGCAAGTGCCATAGGGCTAAGACTATGTTACAGCGGAAAGCGACTATCTTGAATTGAATTTTGTGGCACGGATACACGGGAGATCCACAACTTCGCCCCCGCACTCGCCCTTAACAAGCTTGGTACTCGGGAGCAGCAACGAGCAATTTCATCACCGCAACAATCATAGCACTCGCCCTTTCCTTGTCTTTCAACGCTGCAACGCCTCCGGCGTCAGCGCAAGCCTTAACCAAGAGCGTTCGCTTTTCAGCCGGAATCTCGCCATCAAATATCTCCATCAGACCGTCAACGATCCGCTCCGGTGAATCCACTTTGAAATCAGAAGTCAGCTTTTGACCAAGATAGACCGCAATCGGACGATTTGTATCGTCACCCTGGAAAATGATTCCCGGTAACTGAAGCCTTGACGTCATATTCGCCGACGTGATCCAAGCATTGCCCCACTTCCAACCACTAACGTTTGGCGGATAAGTGAGCAAGAATCCTTCTCGACTCATGAGGAACAAAATGCCCTCGGCACCCCCTCTCACTTCCTGCTTCATGGGTTTGAACTTGTCTTTCACATCTCCGCGTAGTTGCAAAAGGACGGGCTGGAGAGCCAATTGCCGAAACATTGTTACGTAATAGTCAATCGGACTCTTGGCTCGATGGCGAAGTTGCTTTTCATCCCAAAATTCCGATGATGCGACGATTTCGCGAAGGACCGGCTTGATTTCCATCCCATTCGAAACAAAAGTTGATGCCAATTTGTCCTGCAAGGATGAAGAGATCGGACCTTCAATAAACCAGCCAGCAAGTTTCTTAGTAATGAACTTGGCGCAAGCCGGCTGATCACACAACCAATCCAAGGTTGCATCGCCATCAAACTTGGCATTCTTTCCGAGAATGATCTTTTCTCCATCATCATGCAACGAAGGAACATTGCAAAATGCCAACGGCGAATGCCCCTTTCGGGCTGCCGCATCCGCAACTTTATCGTACGGAATATTGCCACCGATGTCCGAGTAATGAAGGCTCCAACCAGTAAATGCTCGCGCGGCTTCTTTAATGTCCTTTTCCGAATAGTTTCCGATTCCCAATGTGAACAGTTCCATCACTTCGCGAGCAAAGTTCTCGTTTGGGTGCTCGGCGGTGCTTTGGTGGGTATCGAGGTAAAAAACCATCGCCGCCGTCTTGCTAACTTCCTTCAGCAAAGTTCGAAAGTTTCCGCTTGCATGTTTTCGAAGCACCTGTTGGTAGGCAAGCATGTTCGCTCCGTCGGCAACTTTTTCGGCACTTACGGCAAAATGATTGTGCCAAAACAAAGTGAGTCTTTCTTGTAGTGGTCGCTTCGTCAACAGTAGTCTGAGAGACCACCATGCGGCGAATTTCGGCGGGTCGAACATGATCAGACCCTCGGTTCCGTAGCCGGTCATCTCCCAAGGATCAACAGGAAATCCTTCATCGACCTGATCGTAATTGATCAAACGGTCAATCGTTCCCTCCACTCCAAGCTTGGCGTACTCATCGACTTCAAACTTACCGGCTCCGAGTCCAAATCGGCGGAGAAGGTGGGCAATCTTGTCGCGATCATTCATATAGGCATTATATGTCTATCGTTTCGAAGAAGTTGCAAGTCCTAAATAAAGTCCCAGACGTTCACAAGAACTTTAAAATCTATCACCCACTGACGCTGCCGCCGCAGCCCTCCTATAACCAAGTCATAGATAAAAGGTTGTTCTCTTGCTACAATGACTGCGGTGGAGACTACGGAACTCACTCAAAATTCTCGCCAAGGGTCTCGCTGAACAGAAAGACTCAAGGACCTAGGAGATGCACCGATGCGACTAGCGCGGATTTGGATGCACCGGGAATACCGATTTTCGTTCTTTGCTCGTGAATACCGAAAGTCTCCAAGGCGAAAGTCGGTTTCCGATGCTAAAAGACACCCTTGTCCGTTTTATCCAGACAAAACACTCACCGAGTCCCAGGCTCCCTTCGCCAAGAATAGCGCAAACTCCTTTACGTCATCACTCCACTCTCGAATCTCGTGCTCAAACGAAGCCAGATCACCTCGATAAAGTGCTCTGGTTGCTTCCTCAAAGTTGGGATGATCGCCAGCAACTACGGTAAGAAATCGGCAGCAGTTCTCCCGTGAATCCTTAACCCGCTGACGAGGAGAAACCTCTTTCATCGCCGCCTCCACCAAAAATCGCAATCGTGACGATGCCCCACCCGACTGAGAATCGAGCCACTCCCAATGCCAAGGCAACAAGGTGACTTCCCGGGCTTTAACTCCCAGTTTCGGTCGCCCCACCGGAATCCGATTCGCTTCTTCCTCAGAAATTGTCAGATCAAAATCGATCTGACGACCGGTAGAATGGTCAAAAATTAGAGGCCAAAACGAAGGTTCTCGCCGTGCTCGATCACCGAGCGCTTGTCGAATGTCGGCTCTCGATCCCGTTGCGATCTTTGTTCCCTTCAAGAAAGCGGAATAGAATTCACGTTCATTCATCAAATAATATTACCCGGATAATATTATTTGATTCATTCTTGACCCAGGAAAGAACATTTCACGAGGTGAGGTCGTCTTATGTTCGGGCTACCGCCAGCAAGTTGTCGCGTGTAGAGAGCGTGCATTTCGGTCCGGTTGGATCAACGGTGTAAACGATTGAGCTTGGCGTGCTAGCCCATTTTTCCTTGCTGGGGTCAAAAGTCCCAATGTTTTGGGAGTTCACCCGTCGGTCACGTTTCGTTCAGAGTCCATTCATCTTAATATCGTTTCATGTTCTCAAGCACCCATAACTTAATGGATATGAGTGTTTGGAATAGTAACAATGAAACGAAAAATGATTCCGATCTTAGCCGGACTAGGCCTAGCTTCCACAGTTGGCCTCCTCGGCGTCCAACACGTCTATGCGTCTGATCACGCTGATACGCCTCAAATCGCAGCCTCCCCGGGCACTGACTTGACCGATGTTTACATCTTTCCAAGCCCATCAAACCCAAACAATGTCGTTCTTGCGATGAATGTTAATCCGCTGATCACTCCCTCCACCAAGAACTCCACATCGTTCGATCCTAATGTTCTTTACCAATTCAAGATTGACAACAACCTTGATGGAAGAGAAGATCGAGTCATTCAGGTTTGGTTTGAAGGAACCGGAAACTCTCAAACAGTCCACGTGGCTGGTCCTGCAGGTCCATCCAATGTAGGTACGACCAACGTGGTACTTGATCCATATAGTGTCACTGGCACCTTTGGGAACACGTTCACACCAACCGCCGGAATGCAAGTATTTACTGGCGTTCGAGAAGATTCGTTCTTCTTTGATCTTGAGCAGTTCTTTACGATCTTCCCAGATCGAGCAACTCCGATCAACGGAATTCCAGTTGCCAATCCTAATCAACCCCAAGCTACAACGTGGCGCTCTCCGCAGACCGCAGTTGACTTCCTTTCTAACGGAAACTACAGCGTTCTATCGATCGTTGTCGAACTACCAAAGTCCATGTTGACTAACTAAATCAGCCATGAAACAAATCGCATTAATTTTCATTCTCTCGTCAATCGGCCTTAGTGGCTGCGGCGGATCTGGAACGGTTAAACCCGTAGCCGGAACCACCATCGGTCTTTGGTGTACTACCGGCGTAAAGTCGGGTAATACCTATGTCCAACGAGATCGCTTGTCCAATCCTGTCGTTAACGAAGTGTTTGCAACGGTTGCAAACAATCGACACAAGATCAACAACGAAGCGTCGCCAGATCAAGACTTTCTTCAACTGAAGAACGATATCAACACGTTCATGACAACGGTTGCTGGACGATCTCAGGCAACTTCCAATGTTGTAACTTCGGTTTTGATCCCGGACACGATGAAGGCAAATCTAGCTGAAACTGGCATTGCATCCTACTTAGGATACGAAACCAACGGTGCAACCGGTGGTAGATTCGGTGGTAGAGCGTTGACCGACGACGTTGTCGATATTTCCCTCGGAATTGTCTTTGGAACCACTGTTTCAGCACTTGGACTTGCTCCAGCTGATGGCCAACAGATTCCTACCCTCACCAGCGACAATGTTGGATCCGGCGGAAAGCACTTCTCCAGCACATTCCCTTACTTAGGCGCTCCACAATAGGATCGCCCTGACCACGGCCCCCTTTCTCCCCCCGAAAGAGGGGCCAACCACTTCCATGAAACCGACACTCTATATTCTCGCAATCGTTGTTCTGCTAACGGTGATCTTTCGTACAATTCCGCGCGCCGATGCTTCTCCAGCTTCGATTCCGGTTGGGCACCGCGCATACGATCCTAACTTGGCGATGCAAGAAGTGGAATTCAACCTTGGTCGAGTCAAACGCGATCCAAAGGGAGCGATTGGTTGGAGGCAACTAGCTTCCGCCTATCTTGTCGCCTCCCGTGAAAAGGATTCGAGCGAGTTAGCTCAACGAGCCGAAGAGGCTGCGAAGAAATCTCTTGAGCTCCGCTCGCACAGAAACTCATCCGCTGCAGTTGTTTTGAGCGAAGCCCTTCTTGAACAACATCGCTTTGCCGATGCCTTAGCTGCGTGCGAACAATCACTCGAAATTGAACCGAAGAACGACTTCGCAGAACGAACTCTAACCGACATCTACTTTGAAGTCGGTCGATACGAGGATGCAAGAAAGCTCGTTGGGGAGCACCCAGAATGGAGCAAGGATCCTAGTGGCTTGGCCCTAGTCGCTCGACAATTCGAGTTGACCGGACACCCAGAGGAAGCAATTATCTCGCTTGCAAATGCCGTAAAGCTAGCCGAAAGTCAATCGTTTCTCCCAGCAACAACGGTTAGTTGGTTTTACGTCAAACACGGCGATATCTTGGCTCGCCACGGTCAACTTGAGAAGGCTGAAACTGAATACGCAACCGCTCAAAAATTGAATCCGGGAAGCTGGAAAGTTCTAGCTAGTCTTGCCCGGCTCAAAGCTATGCAACAAGACCATGCGGGTGTGATCCTATATGGTGAAAAGCTAAATGCAATTGCCCCTATGACTGATGTTGTGGGATTGATGGCTGACGCGTCAAAGGCGCTTGGTAATAAAGCCGGAGCTGAAAAGTATTCCGCGCAAGTACTCAAGATGAATCAATCCACGATTGATGCTGGCACGGAGCCCGAAAGCGAATTGGACACGAAAAGAGGTCACACCCACGACCGAATGTTCAGTAATTATCTTGCCGATCATGACCTTTTACTTCCACTTGCCCAACACGCGGCAACCCATGATCTTGCCAACCGAAAAGATGTTTACGCCTATGACGCGTATGCATGGGCTACTTACAAATTGGCAATATCAGTATCGAAGGCTACTGATTCAAATTACTTGAAATTAGAAGCAAAGCAAAGTATTGCAAAAGCACTAGCTCTTGGTACTAAGGATTCGAAAATGTATTTTCATGCAGGGATGATTGAGCTATCCCTAAGCCACAAATCAGTCGCAAAATCACACTTTCAGGAGGCGCTGAGAATAAATCCAAACTTCAACCCGGCTCAGGCTGACGAGGCCAGGAAGGAACTATCGAAGCTTTAACGAATGAGCCTGATGCCAGAAACTGATGCTCCGGTCTTTCCTCTATTTGCTTGCACTTTTATCACAATGACCGACTTTTTGGCCGTTAACTCGGCTGGGATGTCGTACTCGACATCAAAAAACTTGTTCAATGGCTTGTCTTTCAAGGTTTCGAGACTCAGCACCGTTCCATTGATGAGGATCGAGAAGTCTGGGCGCATGCGCTCGTTGCCCCAATAAGTCATGACCAATTTCATTGGCACACTTGGGTCCGACTTCATTTCAACTTGGAACCAACCATCGGCTAATGGTGACCGGAAGCTTCGTCCATCCGATTCGCGAACGTCATTCTTTTCCGAAGATAGCTTGTGGTCTCTTTCGGGTTGCATTTCGCCAATACGGACAAAGTCTATTGTCCTCGACGCCAATTCCTTGATTCGCGCTTCTTCTTTTCGATATTCAGCTTCGGCAATCGTCCATTGTGAATCTGTAAACTCGTCCAAATACACCATGTATTTGGCGTGGTTGAGATTCAAGAATGGTCGAAACGTGATGTCGGTCGGCTTGCCAACCCCGGACGTTCGGAATTCCATTTTCTTGGGATCTTTGATTAACCAAGAAGATAATGGTCTTCCGTTAGTAACGAGTACCGGGAATCGTTCAAGTACGGAAGTCTTTTGTGTACTGGTTAAATCCGCCGCCAAGACAAGGGGGCCAAACATGAGCGCAACGCGCTTCGGATTGTCTGGCATCGGCTCGGCATGAAGACTCGTCGGCAAATCAAAATCGATCTTGTCACCAGTCTTCCAGTTCCTTTTGATGATGATATAGGAGGATGGCTTGGTCGATTTAACCATGGTTTTGCCGTTAACTCGAATATTGACTGGTCCGGTTGCCCAGCCGGGGTGGCGAATGGCTATTTCATACGATCTCGATCGCCCTTCTTTCACCACCATGTTCACCAATCCATCATTGGGGAAGGCGGTGTTCATTTCAAGCTTTTGCCCCTGATAGGTCACTTCACTTGAGATGAATAAATTAATGTACATGCGCGACGAACCTTGGAAGAAGTAGATGCTATCGGCGTGCTTGGTGTGGTTCTCCATTCCCGAGCCATGGCAACAAGTGAAGTCGTTAAAGGCGGAGCTATAGGTTCGTTGAGAGCCGGGTCCTAGAGGCATAAAGTACGTAACTCCGCCACTTTTTGGATCTTGCGACGCAAGGATATGATTCAAGTGAGCTCGCTCGTAATAGTCTGCGTACTCGGCTTTGGGCTCCCACTCAAACAGGTGGCGCGTGAGCTTGAGCATGTTGTAGGTGTTGCAGGTTTCACAGGTGTTACTTGAGAGCCGGTCGCTTAGTTCTCCGGGCTTTCCAAGATATTCGTGATTGCTGTTGCCACCAATGGCGTAGGTGTGGTGGTTTACGACGGTCTCCCAAAAGAACTTGGCCGCCTTGGCATATTGTCCATTTGGACCTAGCTCTGAAATCCTCGCCAAGCCGATTAACTTAGGAATTTGAGTGTTGGAATGCTTGCCGGACAGGTTGTCTTCACCCTTGGTGAGCGGGTCCAAGACGCGGTGATCGTAAAACCTTTTGGCTAGGTCGAAGTAAGGTATTTTTCCGGTAATTGCATAGAGTTCGGCAAGAGCGTCGTTCATTCCACCATATTCGCAGCCCAACATTTTCTCCCATTGGTCGGGAGTCAGGTCCTTGGTTTCTTCGATCATCCAATTCGCAAATCGCTGCGCAACTTCCAGGGCTGGATAGCTATCGGTGAACTTAAACGCATCAATGAGACCCGCCAGGACTTTGTGATGGGTGTACCACGGTGACCACAAGCCATTCAGGTCAAAACCGTGGCTTCGGATGTCACCCTTTTTAACTTCTGCCCACACTCGATCTCCATCCGGCATTGCCGCAATATATCCGTCGGGTCGGTTCTTTTGGCATGCGGTCAGTTCGGAGACTATGTAATCCAGCTTTGCCTTCAATTGTGGGTTACGACTGCTGGCATATTCCTGTGCGCATGCCGTGAGGAAGTGACCAAGCGAATGTCCGGCTAAACCTGAGTTTTCCCATCCGCCATAGATTTTGCCTTTTGGCTCTAATCCTGAATTTTTTCGGAAACTGTGAAGCAGTCGGTCGGGATCTACGGTCTCTAAATACTTGACGCTTATCTGGTTAGCGTCCAAAAAAGGTCCGGGGAGAAGTCGGACATCTGACAAGCGAAATGCTTCGGCTTTCATCTTGGTTTGCGCGAATCCGAACGATACAATGCTACTGACAAGGCCAACGCAAATAAGCTTTGTGAAGTTACGAATCATGGCAACATTATGGGCTGGGAAACCGATACCACTGAAGCTGAGTCCCGTGAAAATTGGAAACTTTTGACGATTGATTGGCGGTGCCCTTTGAAGTCCGCTGTTTCGACCGAGTATTATGTATAGGACTTTGGAGAGATGGCGGAGTGGTCGATCGCGCTTGTCTTGAAAACAAGAAGCCTGAAAGGGCTCAGGAGTTCGAATCT
>JAYVHY010000232.1:0-3779 GCA_043770615.1 Armatimonadota bacterium
GCGGCGAGTTCCGTTAGCTTCATTGATCCGAAAGTTTGTATCACTTTTCGCCTGGCTAATGGCCGGTGTGGTCGCAAGAATTGCGACTCCGGAAAGAACGGCGGCGGCAAGAATGGCGATCATGCGGCAAGCGTACCGCAACCACTTCCCACCTAACCAAATTGAGGATTCTGTCGTTGCCAATCGGGTTTTAGAATGGCAAATTGGTGAGTATCTCGTCGCTCGCCATTCACATCAACGGCATCGGATCGAAACGTGGCTTCTCGGGTCATGCCGCACTTTTCTGCCACGCGAATGCTTCCGGTATTACGGGTATCGCACTTCCAGATGATGCGTTCCCAGCCCCATTCAGTAAAACCCCATTCGAGCATTTGTTCGAGGGCACGAGTTCCCCAACCGGTGCTGGCATGGCTACTTCGAATCCACATTCCGATTTCAGTGCATTTCCATTCGAATGGACCGCATCGCATGTGAAAGCCCGTCCCGCCAACTAGAGTGTCGCCATCCCAGATACCCAGGACGTAGTCGTCGTTCGCGTGGTAGCCGCTGATTAGGCGCCGAATGACTTTCTCGGTTTGCAAAACTGTTTGTCGGTCACTTGCCCAGGGCATCCACGGCTTCAAATGTTCGTAAGATTCAAACGTTGCGTATTGAAGCTCGGCGACATCCTCAAGGGAGTAGATTCGAAGGGTCATTCCGCCACCGGTCCAGGCTAATGGAGGGAGCCAATCACTCGGAACCTCCATGCTATTTGTCCATCGGCTCGGTCTGAACAATTTGCCAGGTCTTGCCAACTTTCTGCCAGATATCCAGGGAATTGAAGTCTACTTTTCTGGTCTTGCCGTCTTTGAATTTGAAGACAATTGATTCGGAAATGTAGGCAGCAAAGTTCGACTTGACCGCCATGACTTTGTTGACCTTGGTGGTGAACGATTGCTCTTTGTGAGCATCTTTTATTGCCCAGCTTCCCGTTATTCCCTTCAAGAAATCCTTTCTATTCATGGGCTTTGAGCTGCCTTTTACTTTGGCGGAAAAGTTTGGTGCGAGGATGGAGTCTAAGGTTTTTTTGTCGTGAGCAACGACGGCTTTGTCCCACTTTTGATACATGACAACCAGATCCCGTTGAACTGAATTGGTCGCCTGAGAGAGGAAGATGATGGGAGCAAGAATTAGCATGGCTATTTGAACAAATTATAGACGAAAAAAAGCCAGTCTCCAAGGTTGAGACTGGCTTTCATTGTTCGTAACTTCGGGTCCCTACTTTTCTTTTGCGCCTTGCTTGATCCACTGTTCGACAGCGGCTATCGTTTTGGCGTCTAGGGCATGTTTTGGTGGCATGAGTTTTGGCTTGCCCTTGAGGACGGTGTAAAGTACGCTCTTGGCTGGATTGCCAGCAACGATGACTTTGCCTTTCTTTCCGCCCTTCATTACTGCAGCATAGGAGCTTAGATCGATTCCTTCAGGTGCCCCAGCGCCAGTGTGACAGCCAGCACAAGCCTTGGTCATGGTTGCCTTAATATTTTTGTCATAGGTGAGCTTGGATACCGCAACTGGCTTTGGAGCTTTCTTTCCTTGAGCAAAGGAGAGGGTAGGGACGGCAATAGCGCCAGCGACTGCGGTTGCGAGTACAAGATAGGGCGTGTTTAACTTCATGGTTTTCTCGATGTTGACTTTCGAATTATTGTAATTATAAGCGCAAATCATTAGCGTTTTTTTGAGTTCAGATTGGTTTGAGCAAAGTGAGGTTAAAAAGCTATGCTTATCCAAGCGATGAAAAATGTCTTCTTAGTGGGGTTTGGCGCGATGCTAGGAGCCATGGCGAGATATGGACTCCTGGTTGCTTTTCCGCTCAAGGGATTTCCGTGGGCGATTGCGCTCATTAATATTTCTGGCAGCTTTCTTTTGGGCCTCACGGCGGCTTTAGTTTCGCGGGAAGATCCTCGGCGTTTGTTTATTGGAACCGGTATTTTGGGCGGATATACGACCTATTCGACTTTTTCGCTCGACGTCGTGGAGCAGTTTCAACGAGGCGAATATCTTTCCGCGATTGGAAATGTTTCGTTGCAGACAATTGGCAGCATTGGGCTTTGCGCAGTTGGGTTTGCATTAGGTTCAAAGCTATCTTCTTAAGCTTTACCGTATTAATACCGATCATAATTGGTAACAATGGACGCTGCGGTTATTGGAGCCGGTAGTTGGGGGACGGCACTTGCCATCCTGTTAGCCCGGAATGGTTTGGAAGTCACCCTTTATGGTCGTGATCACGAAGAGATTTCGATCATGCGACACACGCGTGAAAACATGAAGTACCTTCCTGGGTTTGTTTTCCCGAAAGAACTGTCCGTTGATGAACTTAAGAACTACAATGGCGCGCCGGTTGCTTACGTTGCGATACCAACCAACGCCATTCGAAGCGTGTTTGCCGGGTTAAACGGCGAGACTCCGATTTTGGTTATGGCAACCAAGGGCCTAGAAACAGCAACTGGTAAAGTTGTTACTGAAATTGCTGAGGAGTGCTTTCCCAATGCAAAAGTTGGGGTTGTCAGCGGTCCGAACTTGGCGATTGAAATAGCGCAAGCGATTCCGACTGCAGCGGTGGCGGCGAGTAAGGATCCCGCTATTGCCGACCGAATCATTGGCAATTTGAGATGCCCGGCTTTTCGCGTTTATGCAAGCGATGATGTTGTCGGAGTTGAACTTGCCGGCGCCCTAAAGAACGTGCTGGCGATTGCCGGTGGACTATCGGATGGGCTTGGGTTCGGCGATAACACTAAAGGAGCCTTGCTGGCTCGCGGCTTGAAAGAAATGATTACGTATGGATTGGCGCATGGCGGCAGACTGGAAACGTTTATCGGTATTGCTGGAGTTGGTGATCTTTTTGCCACTGCTAGCTCAAACCTTTCGCGTAACTACCGACTTGGATTTGCGATTGGTTCGGGCAAGCACGTTCTCGAAGCTCTCCATGAAATTGGTCAGGTTGCTGAGGGCGTGAATACCGCCGAAGCGGTCATGCATGTGGCACGACACGAAGGGCTACAGGTTCCGGTTTTTGAAATGGTTGATGCGGTCGTTCGAGAGAAGATCGCTCCGCGTGGCGCAGTTGCTCTACTGATGGAACGAATGACTCGCGAAGAAGGATTGGACTTTGGTCATCTGACTCACCAGACGTATGGCGGGGAAAGGATGGAAAAGGAAATTGACGACCAGACTGGTCACTAGGTCGATTCGTGAAAAACCCATTCAAACAATATAAGCGTTGGCTAAAGGAGGTTAAGCAACGGAACAGTCAACCGCCCATAAATCCGCAGACTTGGAGAGCAGACTCTGAAGGCTTTGGATATGACGAGAAGTGGTTTTCTTGGCAAGACATCTCAAAGATTACGATCTACCTGGTTGACTTCTTTGCTTACGACCGAGTCGAAGTGTCACTGTCTATAGGTTCAAAAGTGCACGCCATTACGGAAGGCGACAATGGATTTCCCGAGCTTATTTATCAGCTAAAAGTTGTGTTTCCTTGCATTGATGAGCCAATTCAACACCTCTCAACTCACGCATTCTCAACTCAAGTTTTCGAAATTGTTCCGACGAAGAATCATAACTTTCCGTCACCGCTTGTATGAAGGTCAATGAATCTGGACATTAATGTATACTTTAAGCGTAGAAATACATATGCGGACGTGTAGCTGGTGCTGCCAGGAGGACGAACGCAGAGTGAAATATGTCTGAAAAAGTGCTGGATGAATCCACTGCTCTGCTTGAGCAATTTGCCAATCGCGATT
>JAYVHY010000233.1:0-8513 GCA_043770615.1 Armatimonadota bacterium
TTTCATGGTTGACTCCTTCCTGCTTTGGTCGGCTATATACTCACTGTACGTCTACTATTTTACAGCATCGGAATCTAAATTTCAACCCTGATCTCAGCTATCAGCTTTCAGCTTTCAGCTTTAGGCTTTCCCGATCTCCGATCTCGGAGCCCTGATCTTTGAGCTCTATCTTCCGTCCCGAGATTGACGCCGACCGACCGACCACCGCGTCCGACGCCTTCGGCAGAGTCACCGACCAAGATCTCCCCCATGAATGGGAGGGCCGCGGAGCGGCCAGGTGGCGAGCGCAATCACACGAAAAAGTAATTCGAAACTGCGTGATAAGCTTGACGAGGGGGATGAATACTTCATTTACTGCCAAGCCCTAAATCCCGCCCCGAGATCGACGCCGACCGACCAAACCCTTCGCAAAGCGAAATGCTTCTTTAGAGGAACGAAGTTCCCGGAGAGAAGCCAATGAGCTAGCTTCACTAGAGAAATCGAAATCGCTTGGCGAATTGGATGAGTCGATTGAGCGAAGCGAATATGACTCGGCTAGCGGCCAGCCCTCACTTCAATACTCCGCCCCGAGATCGACGCCGACCGACCCACCACCCCGTCCGACGCCTTCGGCGGAGGCTTTACGAATTCCCCCGCGACTCCATCGACCACCAGCCGACCATCCGACGTCAGCTCCATAAACGCAAACAGCGGCTTCGAGTACGCCCACATTCCGCCGGACCAGAAGTAGCTGGCCGAGTTGACGCACAAATAAGGAACGCCCGAAACATGCTCCAGGCGGTCGACGTGCAGATGCCCAAACAGCGACAGCGCCACCGCCCCTCTCGGGTTCAACCGACCACACCGATCCACAATGTCCAAAATCTCCTGCTGCTCGGGCGGAAGCGGCTGCCCAGGCTCAGCAAAGCCCAGCGGTTGATGCGAGACCAACACGACCGGTTTCCTACTGTTCGTCAGGGTCTTTTCAAGCCAAATGAGCTGCTCGGCGTCGGCCCAATTGTGGGTTGCGTTATCGGTGAAGTAGTTTCCGTTGGCGTACGAGACCAGGTCGCCATTCTTTTTGAAGTGGTTGAGATCGAGGACGACGAAGCGATAGTCGCCGTAGTCGTGGGTTCGGTATCGGGCCTTCATCCCAATAGTGGCGACCGCAACTTCTTTAGTGACCTTGTCCATGTCGTGGTTGCCCAGCACGTGGATGGTAGGGATCTTGATGGCTCGGTAGGCGTCGAGCAGCTTGTGACAGTGCAGGTCCGAATAGCAGAAATCACCACCCTGGATCACAAAGCTGAGGTCCGACCGAGCGTTGACGGCCTGGATGAAGGCATGGGCGCGAGACATCGCATCGGGCGCGAGGCCGTGGTGAAGGTCGGTGATATACGCGAACTTGAGCGCCTTGCGTGGGGCAGGGAGCAAGGCCAGCGGAATATCCAGCTTCGGGAGGAGGCTTATTGCGCCGAACTTCAGTAAATCTCGTCGGGTCATTCGTTACTTTGCAAATGGCGAAAGGCTGACTCAAATATATCTTGTCGTACCATTTCTTTGATTATGGGCTTCTTTCTGACTTCAATGACACTAGAATAAAGAAGCTTATCGAACGTATTTTGAACCAGCCGATGGCATTTAGGTCAATTCGGCGGCAACCAGTATGTAACCGGAAACAGTTTTCCACAATTTCCACATTTTTTCCTTGTGGCAGTTAGAAATGGTAGTCTTCCGGGTTCAATGCCTTCGCTTAACTGGATTGGAAAAGAAGCAGTTCTCAATCACCACCGAGAAGTCCCATACCGCTTATTGAAATGCGAAGGAGACCTATCAAATGGTGAACCTGGGTCTGGAAATCTACTCGTAGAGGGTGACAATTTGGAGGCACTTAAAGCTCTGTTGCCGTATTATCGTGGTCGGGTGAAGTGCATCTATATCGACCCGCCATATAATACTGGCAACAAAGATTGGGCATACAACGACAATGTGGACTCGCCCGAGATCAAGAAGTGGCTGGGTCAAGTAATTGACAACGAGAAGCTAGACCGGCATGATCGTTGGCTGTGCATGATGTGGCCCAGGGTATCACTTCTAAAGGAGTTTCTTACTCGTGACGGAGTTCTCTTTATTTCTCTTGATCATAACGAAGCTCACCGATGCCGCGAGATGCTCGAAAGTCTGTTTCCAGCCGTGCTCGATGCTTTACCTGTGGTAACCAATTTAAAGGGAAACCAGGATGAATTTGGCTTTGCTGGTACACACGAATACTTGTTGGTCGCTCTCGCGTCTGCCGAATCCACGATAAATCAATTCAAAGTTGAAGAGATTAAGGATGACTGGGATGCCGATGAATATGGCCCATTTAAAAAAGGAGCAAATTTGAAAGCAACTGGGACCAATGCTCCAAGGCACAAGCGTGAGAATTTGTTCTTTCCCATTTTCATCAAAGCGGAGGACGATTGGTTCGTTGCTGACGACGATGTTTGTCAAGATCAGAGCTATGATTCCGTCTTTCCCGAGACAAATGGTGTGGAGCTAAGCTGGCGATGGGAAAAGGCCAAATTAAAAAAAGAACCATACAACGTATTAATTTCAAAGTCAAAAGGCAAATGGACTGTTTTCAAAAAGCAACGACCTGCGTTTGGCGACTTTCCAACCTCAAAACCTAAGAGTGTCCTGTATAAGCCGAGCTATAGCAGCACGACCGCCACAAATGAGATTAAGGCCCTGGGTTTGCAATCTCTATTCCAAAACCCCAAACCTGTCCAATTAATTGCAGACGTACTTCAGTTTGGTAGCACGGGGACCAGCATAATATTGGACTCATTTGCAGGATCTGGTACGACAGGCGAAGCCATGAAGCGCTTAAATTCGGAGGACAAGGGGTCTCGAAACTGCATTCTTGTCGAAATGATGCCTACAACGGCTCGAAATGTTACTGCGGCTAGGCTCAAAAAAATTGGCCTCGAATTCCGATATTGCACCTTAGGGGAAACACTTTTTGATCCAGATGGACAAATAAATGAGAATGTAACGCCCGAAAGACTTGGTCATCACATTTGGTTTACGGAAACTGGTGAGCCACTTCCTTACAAGGTCTCCAGAGTCGAAGGTGCAATTCATTTTCGCCTTGGCATTGATCCCAATTCTGGTTCCAGCATTGATCTGCTCTTTGGACCACTCAATCGCACCACACTCGAGCTAATTCAGCCCCACGAGGGTCAAAGAATTGTTTATGCGGATGGCTTGAGACTGGACAGTGAGCGTCTGTCCGCAGAAAATATTGTCTATAAAGCAGTTCCATATGACGTAAGAGATCGATAGCCAATGCCACTCAAGAAGTACCAGCAAGACACATTGGACCAATTACGGGCATTTACGGAAGAGTTATCTCAAACGAATGCAAGATTGGACACCGCATTCACCAAACACCAGTTCAGACAAGACAAAAGGATTGCAATATACCATCCGGTTTCTGGCTTGGAGAATGTTCCGTTTGTTTGCCTAAAGGTGCCAACTGGTGGTGGAAAGACGCTCCTTGCTGCCGCTAGTATTCCCATTTTGGCCACGATGCTCTCTACCCGTCGCCCCGTCGTCGTATGGTTGGTACCTACGAAGGCAATCCTGAATCAAACCTTAAGGACTTTACGCAATTCTCGGTCTCTTGCCAGACTTGAAATGGGGCAGGGGCTACCTGATCCAACTGTGCTAAGTGTTGCGGAAGCCCTAAAAACTGGCGTTGCTGCCTACGGTGGTGGTCCAGTCATTATTGTTGCAACCTTGGCCGCATTCAATATTTCGGACAAAGAAGGTAGGAAAGTCTATTCAAGTTCGGGTGACCTAATTGACCATTTTGAAAACCCAAACATAAATCTGGATGAGTTTTTGGTCAGGGAGCCTGACGGAACGATGCCTTTCTCCTTGTGTAATGTTTTGAGACTGCATCGGCCGATTTTAATCATTGACGAAGCTCATAAGGCCAGGACACTTTCGGCATTTAACACTCTTTCGAGATTTGCGCCATCCTTTGCATTAGAATTTACTGCAACTCCAACCGAACTCGAAAAGAAGCCCAACCGGGAAAAACCTCCTAGTAACGTTCTTGTCGACGTTCCCGCATACCGACTAAAAGCTGAAGAAACAATCAAAGCTCCCATCCGGCTTGAAGCTGTTCCCGAGTGGGAAGACTGTCTGAGGATGGCATTGAATAAAAGAGATGACCTGGAACCAAAGGCTAAAGAATGGATGTTGCCGAACCCTGTGGTCCTCATTCAATGTGATCCGATCAATGGCATGTTGCCTTTAGGAACCGTTGAGTCGAAACTCCATGAAATCGGGATTCACCATGATTGGATTAATGTGAATGATCCTCCAATGGACATTGCTCGGACTGAGATTCGCATAATTTTGACCGTTGATAAATTAAAGGAAGGTTGGGACTGCCCACAAGCCTACGTCCTTTGCGCCCTAAGGGACTTAAATAGCAAAACGGCTGTCACTCAAACACTGGGTCGTGTTATGCGTCAACCAAATGTGCGTCACTATCCTGATCCAGACTTAAATCGAGCCTATGTTTACTCGATCGGAGATCGTTTTAATACTAAGGCCGCTGCGGAAACCATAGTTCATGCGTTAGAGAATCTTGGCTTCGATCGATGGACAGCAACAAATACAGTTGAGACCGATCATCCGACGTTACCCATGTCGTGGGATGAAAATTTATTTGCCCCAGAAGGATTCGAAGCAGTGGCGAGAGGCGCGAAACTCTGTGACTTCTCGATCCCCCAGCTAACCTTTGAATTTGAAGGTAAGCGGGAGCCCGCTACCAATGAGCACTTCATCGGAGATGTCTCGATAAGGTCAATGTCAACGGCAATTGAAGACTACGACCCAAAGGCCGGCAGCGGAATGGCCGAAATTGACATTAGTACTACATCCCGAATGACATATAATCTAGTCGCACTTTCTCGTCAGCTTGAATTACTTCACTCAGACAAAACTCTAACTCCAAGCCAGATTGTTACATGGTTTGACCGCCAAATCCGATTTACTGAACTTCAAAGTCGCGATTCATATGTTTGGATCATGCGGGCATTAGAGAACCTTGTTAAGAATGGTACAGACTGGGACCACATTTGGCGAGATCGAGTTCGGTTGCGAACTGCCCTGGCCCACCAGATGAAGAAACTATTGACTGAAGCGTTTCAATCCCGAGCCAATGGCTTTCTGTTTGATCCTCCAGACGAGGGCCTCATAGTCGACGAGAACTATGTATTGCGCCTGCCTGATCGTTATGATGTCCCGAAAATATATGAGGGACATGGCTTATTTGAAAAGCACCTTTATAAAGATTTGGTTGGAGATATGAATCCTGAAGAAGAGCAATTGGCAAACTACCTGGACGCTCGCGATGAAATTGAGGTTTGGGTGAGAAATGTAGAACGAACACACTGGGGGTTTTGGCTACCTACATCTACGGACAAGTTCTATCCTGACTTTCTTGCTAGAGATACTCTTGGTCGGATTCATGTTTACGAGTACAAGGGTGAAGATCGGCTAACAAATGATGACTCGAAAGAAAAAGAAAAGATTGGTAACCTTTATGCTGAACGAAGCAACGGTAAATGTCTTTTCGCCATGGTTGGTAAGCACAATTTCAAGCAGGTTATAAGAGAAAACGTAGCAGGTTACTAAACTCACCTACCTAGTGCGCGGCTTCAACTGGCGATTTGTAGTCAGCGCAAAATTCCAATATCCAGGCTGACACTGTGTTAGCCGGATGACATACTGAAACATGATCAAAAAGGAGTCGGTCAAAGACATTCGAATGTACGGCCCCATTCTCGATGCTTTAAGGGAAGTAGGTGGTGAGGCCAATGGGGCAGAAATTGCCCGCCGTGTGGCGGATCGTGTTCTTGGCGGGACGCTTGAACGGGAAGAAGAACTGAAATCAGGCGGGAGTAAAGCGGAGAACGAAGTTGCATGGGCGAAAAACGACCTCCGTGAGTTTGGCCTGATTGATGGCACTCGGCGGGGAATATGGGCTCTTACGCCAGAAGGTTGGGCTACTCATGTCGCAGATATTAACCAAGCCAGGGCGCTTTTGGACCAGGTGCGGATTCTTCGACGCAAGAAACTAGCTGCCGCCAAATTGGAGGCAACCATTGAAGAGACAGAACATTCGGATGTCATTGCCACCGACGAAGCTGTTTTTGAAGGGAAGTTGAGTCTCATTGATACTATTCGGGCCTTGCCCCCGAAAGGATTTGAACGGCTTTGCCAGAGAATCTTAAGAGAGTCTGGTTTTGCTGAAGTTACTGTGACTGGCAAGTCTAGCGACGGCGGAATCGACGGGAACGGCGTCCTGCAAATTAATGAACTTGTTTCCTTTCGCGTCTTGTTCCAGTGCAAGCGATATCAAGGCTCAGTCGGGTCAGGCGAGATTCGAGACTTTCGTGGCGCAATGAGCGGTCGGACCGACAAAGGAATCTTCTTGACGACTGGTAGCTTTTCGGCAGAAGCCCAGAAGGAAGCCATTCGAGACGGCGTTCCGCCGATCGAATTGGTTGACCAATATAAGTTGGTGTCGCTGATGGAGCGACTTGAACTAGGTGTTAAACCAAGACTGGTCTTCGACGTTGATGACGACTTTTTTGAGCCATTTCGCCAACAGTCCTAATTCAGTCTTCGATTTTTAGTTTGGGCACGCTCGACCAGCAAGTCTCGCGAAGCTTTTTTGCCAGGTCCTTAATATCTGTCGGTCCAAGTTCCGACAGGTCGAAATATGTTCGGCTACTTTGAAATCCGCCCTCATAGTCATATTCGAATTCTGTTGCTGACAGTTCTGTCTGCAACAGTACAAGGCAAGGTTTTGGGTTTCTGCGAGTCTTTGTTCTAACTTCATTTGCCTGCGCGATCGCATCCTCGTCCGACATGTCCCCAAATTTCCATAGAACTTCATCTGCAGAATTCTTGTTCAATCGAACACAGGCCTTAACGACAGCCACATATTTAACGCCCTTGCTTACGTAGTTGCCAATGTATTTCGAGGGATACTGCCGATACGAAGCGTGAAATCCGCGCTCCGTTGCGGGGCAACAATACATTCGATCTTCGCTAAAGTCACTTGGCCATTTGGCCATATTTACGACCACCATCGTAAGTTCGGGTTGGGTCATTTGTTCGCTGATTTTACCGTCGCTTCGCTGGGTGAGTACCAGTTCTCGATTTTTGGCGACGGCGAGCCACAGTGTGGGCGGGACAAATTTCCAACTACTAAGGAAGGGGTGGCCTGTTTATCCAGCCTTCGTCAAATGCACTACGGCGGACGAGACCGACCACCTGCGAAGCTGCGAGGTTAAGCAGGAGAAGCTAAGAAGAGAGATAAGGCGACTAGGCAACCAGGCATCCAGGGGAGAAGGAAACCAGAAAATGAAACTTCGGTTACAATAAGAGTGTCATGATCCCCGATGAGCTAACAGGAGTATTGAGTCAGAACCCGAACATCATGTCGGGGTCGATCTGCTTTTTCGGCACTCGCGTACCCGTGCTGGCGTTGCTCGATACAATGCTATGTGGTCAATCGGTTGATTACTTCCTTCAGGACTACCCAGATGTAACGAAGGCGCAGGCACTTGCGGTTTTGGCGTGGGAACAGAACAAGGTACGTTCGGTTCTTGGTTTAGATCTCGCAAGCTGATGAAGATCATCATTGACAATTGATTCGGTCCACTATTGGCCGATCATGAGGCAATTCATGCTAGCTAGATCGGCTGGTCTAAGCTCGAAAATGGCGACCTAATTCGGGCGGCAAAAGAAGCTGACTTTGAGGTGATGATCACGGTTGACAAGAACCTTCAGTATCAAGAGAGCCTGACGGGGCGAAAGATAAGCATCATCGTTTTGAGTCCGATATTTGTCTATTACGAAGACATTGCTGCGCTGGTGCCACAAGTTTGCCAAGTTCTTGCTGACTTGCCTTCAGGTTCATTTATCGTCATTCGCCCTTAGACCTAGGCGCCGCTTCACCATGCGTCTCGTTCTTCGGCGATGGCCTTGTCAACTGCTTCTGGCGAACCATAACCATTTTTCACGGCACCGAACATTGATGCGTAGTTAGGGCGGTCAACGTCCGGCACTTGCACTTTCTGTACGCTGAGTCCAGCCTGGATCAGCCGAATAACCGCTTCGGTTTCTGAGATGTGCTGCGCCTGGGCGAATGCTTGCACCTGCGGTTCAATGTTTGCCGGAATAACGAAGCTCATATTATACGATTATTGGCAAATTTGTGGCCCTCGCGGACCATTTTGTTGACGTCAACAAAATGGTTTTAGCCCAAATTGCGGGCGGGACGATTGGGAACTACCTCCTTCGCTCTTGGCTGCTTCGCAGCTCTTCCTCAAGCTATGGCGGACAGGTCATTCCTCTCATCCAAACAGGCATAGTTACCCTTGGTTGCTCCGCAACTCCCCCTTAATCCCCTCTCCCGTCAAGAGACAGGAGAGGGGAGATGATTCTGACACTTCAACTCT
>JAYVHY010000234.1:0-20620 GCA_043770615.1 Armatimonadota bacterium
TTCAAACAAATTTTCCGGTCGCATTGTTTTCCAGATTTTGCCGTCCAGGCAATTTACACGCGACAATCCCTTGCTGCGAATAAGGACGGGGGAGACGCCCCAAAAGGCGCACCTGTTATTATTCAACCTCGCAAATGTGGATAAGATTCCATTTTGGGGAAAAGTGGGGAAAGAGCTTTTAGCTTTCAGCTATCAGCTTTCAGCTTTTGGCTGTTGGTTGGGTACGTTCCGGACACATAGGTAACAGGTAGTACCGGAGACATAGGTTACACTTTTTGGATTTGAAAAGGGTTGTCCCGTTCCACGGTCGCTTTTGACGAACTTTGAATCTAAATGACCAAAGTAAGCGACCCAGCCGATAGGCGATCTTCACAAACCCTGCACTTTCCTCTCAACTCAATCTCTCGACTGTATATCGGGCGATGGCTTGAAGCAGATTCGATTGCCCAAGTCCTTGTACACATTCCGATGCTGTCTCCGCGAGTTCCAGGGCTTTCCTTCGGCTCTCTTCGATGCCATAAACCGCCGGGTAAGTTGCTTTTTGACGTTCACGATCGCTGCCAGCCGCTTTTCCAAGCTGGTCCGGAGTTCCAGTTTCGTTAAGGACATCATCGGCAATTTGGAAAGCGAGTCCGATACATTCACCGTAATGTCTTAACTGTTGGCGGGCATCCACGGTGCCAAAAAGCGCGCCAATTTCGCAGGATGCCGCAATCAGAGAGGCGGTCTTGCGACGGTGAATAAGTTCGAGGGTTTCGGCGTCGACTGGCTTTCCTTCGCTGAGAATATCAATGGTTTCACCGCCAACCAATCCAAGCGAACCAACCGATTGGGTGAGCACCTTCATGCACTCAACCGTGATTTCGGGTCTGGATGTTTGGTTGGCAATCGTCTCGAATGCCAAAGCGAATAGTCCATCTCCAGCGAGGATGGCAATCGCTTCCCCAAATTTGACATGACACGTCGGCAGTCCACGTCTAAGGTCGTCGTTGTCTAACGCCGGTAGATCGTCATGGATCAGCGAAAAGCAATGAATCATCTCGATCGCACAGGCGGCATCGAGCGCATCCCGTTTGTTCTCGCCGGCACATATTAGGCTGAGGACCGGCCGGATGCGCTTTCCGGGAGCGAGCGCACTGTAGCGCATCGCCTGGTGAAGTTCCGGTGGCTCGGCGGTTTCGAGTGGGAGCAACTGCGACAATCGAGCGTTCACTTCAAGGATATAAGGTCGAAGCGAAAGCTCAAAATCCATCTGTATTAGAATACCGACTAGCGACCTCCTCTTCTTCTTCTTCTCTCGCTCCCTTCGCTATAGCCCCTAGGTACTCTCATCCAATGCCGTCGTTAATTCCCTATCGTCCATGGAATTTTAGGGATAGGGATGCAAATCAAATCTCGAGGTTAATGAACCCCGAGCGGAACAAGGATGATCGATCTCCGTTCGTTCAGTACGCAAGATCGGCGGCGATGTGGGCCGAGTGGGTACGTGAGGCCACCGTCGTACTAGATCCTGAATTACAGACTCCGATGGTTGAAGTTGAAGGAAACTCATTTCGGTACGGGCTCTTGTCACTGGACACAATATCACCGCTTGTTTCGGTGCCACCAGCGGCGAAAGACCATCATCAACGTCTTTTGGAAGCGACTCAGCTCTATTCAGAACCAATCGTTGTGATACCTGCTGGAGACGACCGTTTTACAGTGGTAGGTAACCATGAGCTTTTCGCCGCAGCGAAATTTTATCAGGCGGAGTTAATCCGGCCGGGCAAACAACGATCTTCAGATGTATGTTTGGTAGCGGTTTGCAGTGAGCAATATTTTGCGAAAGTTCAGGTTCGGCATCTCAATTTTGCTTCTGCACGGTCCGTCGGAGATATTCGTTCGGACCTCATTGCTACCGGATACGCCGATAGTCCTAGGACGGATGACCCAACGGCGGTCACGATTTTGTTGGGTGGCGAAACATTTTCAAAACCGCTTGAGTCTGGTAATCATTGGACGCAGCACCTAGCGGCTATTCTCGGCTTACGAGGTCTCGATTTTGGTTCAAATGACCCACTTCTGGCGATCAAAGCAGGGCAGACCAAAGTGACCATTGTGTCACCCCCAATTAGCCAAAGCGTCTTAAATATTGGATCTGAATTTCCATATGGTTCCTATGAGGCAAACATAAGTCCTTTAAGAGGGGCTAATATGTGGAGTCTTAGAGATTTTCGAGCCGAATGAAAGTTCTTTTGATGGGTACTGGTGGAGCGGACGGGATTCCCGCCCTCTACGGAAGTGATCGGGTGAGTAAATTCGCCCGAGCAAATGGAGGCAAAGACCTTCGAACACGATCGGCGGCACTGGTTGACTCTGTGCTCAAGCTCGACTTAGGACCCGATACCCTAAGTCAAGTTCACCGATTCGGAATCGACGCAACCGATTGGTCGGCTGTGTTTTTCACTCATAGCGACGAAGACCACATGTGTCTCAGCGAAATCCAATACGGAATGTTCCCGTTTGTTGAAAGTGAAAAGCTCGAATACACCATTTATGGGAACGAGATTGTGTGTCAAATCATTCGACACCGATATCCCGAATGGCCAATCGACCTCATCGAGCTTGAAAAATACAAGACGGTTACTCACGAGGCATATCAAGTAACTCCAATCTCCGCGACCCACAAGGGGGACGAAGACTGCCACAATTTCATTATCGAGCGGGATGGAAGACGCTTGCTTTACGCCACCGATACGGGATTCTATCGAGCCGAGGTTTTTGATTACTTAGCCGGGAAGGATATCCATGCTCTTGTTGTCGAGTGCAGCGACGGATTTTTAAAGACACCCTATATTGGTCACATGGATATCGATCAATGCGTAAGTTTGGTTGGTCAATTACGAGAGTCAGGCGCACTGAGCAAAGATGCTCAGGTCTTTACGACTCATCATGCCGCTGGGGGCAATGCAACCCACGAAGAACTGGTCGCTGCCTTGACTCCGTTTGGCATCCACCCTGGATTTGATGGACTTTCCTTTGAAGTCTGAATCGTTTTGAGTAACAGTGCCGTCCATAACTAAGCCAACGGATTGGCGGGCGCAATATTGGCCAGGATGGCCACCTATCCTCTACTGAACGGTTTCGTTGTAGAATAGAGTATCGGAGGCTTCACTTAGAAATTGGTTAATCTTGTAATCTGTGCGCTTGCTCTTCAAAAACATGATTCGCCTTCTCCATTTTTCGGTGGCGTTTCGCTCACCCTTCCAATTACAGATAGAAAAGCTAATACCAACGGCAAAGTCTTTGTCGTAATGTATCACCACATTCGGGAGGGATCGAACGCAATGTTTCGGTCGGCCTCAAAGTTCCGGCAGGACCTGGAAAATCTTTACAAAATGGGTTTTCGACCGGTTACCATTTCCGAATATGTCGGAAACCGGATGAAGCTTGCTCCGGGGGCATCTCCAGTTGTGATGACTTTTGATGACGCCCACCCCAATCAGTTCACCATCAAGAGCGATGGCACCATTGATCCAAACTGTGCGGTTGGAATTTGGGCCGAATTCGCCAAAACACATCCCGATTTTCCGGTGAAAGGAACGTTCTATACGTTGCCAGTCCTCTGGGGTCAGCATAAGCTGATTCAAAAGAAGATCGATATGTTGAGGTCTTGGGGTTCGGAGATTGGCAACCATACTTACAATCATAAATTCTTAAGCAAGTTGAGTGATGATCAGGTCAAGTCTGAAATTGCAAAGATGAATGACTTGTTGGTGTCGTACGGAATTCCACCAAATATGCCGTTTTGTCCACCGTATGGTGAGTATCCCAAGAACCGATCTTTGGTAAAAATGTTTAAGTACAACGGAAAGATTTATCAGCACTCTTCCGCATGTATGGCATGGGATTCGCCCGCCGCATCACCAAACGATACGAAGAATTTCAGTCGCTATAAATTCGAGCGATTGCATGGAAACAGCAAACCAATGGGGATTGATTGGTGGCTGGAGAAAGTTAAGAATGGCAAAGTGCAACTCTATGTCGCCCCCTAACAAACGATCATGAGCGCTGAGCCAGCAATGGGGTTAGGTCAAAATATTGCACTGTCATTATTGCTCTTGGTGGGTAGTGCATTCTTTGTCGGCGGCGAGTACTCCCTCGTTTCAGTTCGAAGATCCAAGCTCGAATCCATGTCAAAAAAGGGAAACGACAGTGCGAAAGAAATTCTCAAAATCTCGGATAATCTGTCGCCGTTTATTGCTGGCACCCAAATCGGGATAACCATGATCGGGGTTGCAATGGGTTCATTTACCGAGCCGTTTGTAACCGATTTGCTGACCAAACAATTCGGCGGACTTGATCATCGCCTTAGCACGGCAATTTCGTTTTTGCTCGTTTTGTTTGTTTTGGTCATTCTTGGCGAGCTCATTCCGAAGTACATTGCGCTCAAGCATCCTGAGCGATTTATTTTCTTGACTTACCGACCTTTGAAGCTTTTTGTGAAGTTGTTCTCCGTGATCATTTGGTTTGCCCAAGCGTGCTCGCAAATCTTGCTCAAGCCTTTCAAGATCAACATAAAGGAGACTGGTAAGGAGACTATTGGCAAAGAGGAGCTTGTCATGATGATTCAAGCAACTAGCTCCGAGGGAGTGCTGGAAAAAGCTCATGCTGATCTGGTTTCCCGGGCACTCAGGATGGACGCGTTGGCGGCTCGAGATATCATGGTTCACCGCCTAGATATCAAGTGGCTCGATATTGACTTGAGCCTGCAGGAAGTCCTTTCTAAAATGGCTCAGATTCGGTATTCGCGAGTTCCGGTCTGTAGGGGAGATATCGATGATATTGTTGGTATTGTCTACACGGTAGATTTGCTCAGAGCCTACACCAATTCCGATTTTGACCTAGAAAAGTTAGCGCGTCCGTTTGTTGCGATTCCTGAAAATCTGCCGATGGAGCGCATCGTACAAACGATGAGAGAAAGCAATTCGCAGATTGTGATCGTTTTGGACGAATACGGCGGAACGAGCGGTCTCATAAGCTTAGAGGACGTCGTTGAAGAAGTGTTTGGTGAGTTGCAAGATGGTCCGGAAAGCGAGCGACCACCCATTGAAGTCATGCCGAATGGACGTGTCTCTGCGAGGGCAGAAGTTCGATTTGACGAGCTTGTCAACAAGCTTGGACTCGACATTGATATTGGTGCCAGAACTGATTCGTTAGCCAACATGATTGTCGAGAAACTCGAACGAATTCCCCGACCAGGAGACTCGGTAGAAACCGACTTCGGGTCTATGCGGGTTGAAAACATGGCTCGACGACGGATCACCCGAGTAGGAATTACCATTGATCCAAAGTTGTTGGAAGGGAAACAGCGGTAGCCCGTCTGCCGTTTGTCGTCTGCCGTCAGCCGAAACGCACCGATATTGGCAACGTTCAATTATTATGATTGCTTCATTGGTGGGGTGCTTGATGGTGAGTCAAGTAAAAGTTCAGGATTTTGGCGTTGTCGTCAAAGAAGTTGATTGGCGAAACAAATCGGTTGTTGATTGCATCGCCGAGCTATAGAAGTTGGGAAAGTTTAAGGTCGTGCTCGATTGTGAGATTTCAAATGGGGTGACCCTTTTCATGCGAAAGGTGCCGGCACCCATCATTTTGGAGCAAGCGGTTTTTCAGCAAAACCGTCTGGTTGAAAAGCGGGATGGAGTTTTGCACATCATCAAGGCTCCGTTCGGGCCAACCGTTACAGGTGGTGTAGCGGCTCCGCTTGAGCGAGCCACGATCGTGAGCGGAATGAGGATTCTCGGTCCATGGCTTGGAATCCAGTATCGATGCGAGACCAATTATTGCAACGAGAAAGTTTCGCGCTTTATCATGCGCGAGAAGTTGCAGCCCTTGGCGTGGTTTCATGCCTTCCTCAAGAACTGTGGTGCGACGTATGAGATCGAGAAAGGGGTGTACGTGATCAAGGACGGCTATTGGTCAGTGTCAAAATCGTCGGGTGGCGGCTCGGCGGCGAGCGGTCGTTAACATTCAGCACATTTCAAGGTTGATAACCTCAGCAGCGCCGTTTTCACCGATCATTCGTATGGCCACTTCGGTGCTACTGAGGTAGCGTTCCTGAGCCTTTGATCCTCTCAACCGGCAATTGACGGAGGTGGTTCGTCGATCAGCTGCATTCGTTTTGCAATCGATACCGCGTGGTCAGAAACGTGTTCAAGCGCATGAAAAACTTCGATTGCCCGAACGAGCCCCCGAGCATCGCTTGGTTCTTGCTTGAAAAATCCAAGTAGTTCGTCTCTTGCCCGACTGTAAGCGGAGTCAACTTCGTCATCCTTTAAGATGATCGAATGGGCAAGCTCGGGATCGAAATCAGCGTAGAGTCGAATGGCGCTGGCCAGTTGCTGACGTGAAATTTCGCTAATCTCACTCAATTGCACTTTCATGGAAGAGGGAAAATTCGTTCCTAGTTTAATGCTGCGGCGAGCCAACTTTACCGCATCATCGGCAACCTCTTCGATCTCCCCAACAACGCCAAGCGTTGAAACGAGAAACCTCAAATCTGATCCAACTGGGCTTTCTTGCATCACGAGCATGATGGCTTCGAGCGTAATCGCTCGCTCAGCCGCGTCAACTGCATCGTCGTCTTTAATCACATCATTTGCGAGTGATGGATTTCCCGTGATCACCGATTCGGACGCTTTGCGTACCATTTCGTGGGCGAGATTGCCCATCGCAATAACCTGGCTTCTGATTGCCAAAAGCCTCTCTTCATAGTGAATTCGCAAGTTCAAATTTCCTGAAAGACAATTACATTATGCCCCACCATTTCAAAAATGGGACATGAAGGCTCGGAAGTTCAACTTATTGGCCGAAACTACTTGTACTGTGGTGAAAAGGCAGGAGATGCAAAATCACCGCTCGAACCAGTAAGATTTTTTGCGCTGGAGCCGTCACTTGATGCTATGAATATCGATTGGTGGCTCCCTTCTCGCTTTACATAAGCAATTTTTCGACCGTCTGGACTAAAACACGGGTCCGTAATACTTCCCGTGGTTAGCGTCGTATGGCTTTGAATGCCTCCCGCGGTAAGTGGACATTGTTCAAGGGCCATAACTTCCGAACTCCCTTCGCCAAGATACTTACTAACTAAGAACATGATCGATGCGCCATCGGGTGAGACGACGGGACTTGAAAAACTAACATCTTTTTGTGGACTTGATCCAATTACTTCCAATTTCGGTGGATTAGCCGTAGAGTCCAGCCTAAACAATGCATGCACGAATCCGTACTTAATTTCCTTTCCGTCTTCGCCAAGTGTCGGTGTACCGTTTGCGCTTGGTATGGGCAAAACGTCGGTAATCGAGAATACAAGGTTCCCAGTTTTGGGATCCACTGCGAGGTTAATCTTTTCGGCAACAAAAACTATCTGCGGGGGTCGCAGCGTGCCTTTTTCATCCGGCTCACTATCCTGAATGATCAAGGATTCACCCCGGTCTTCTCTTCTCATTACCGCCGCAATGTAGCGCCGATTCCCAAACCATCGAGCCGCCCGAAAGCTTTGCCCGAATCGTTTGTAGATCATTTCAAATGTGCTAGAAGATCCACTGCCTTGGTCCGCGATCGCCTTTTTGGTCGGTGGCATGACTTGCTGACTCTCTGCCGTTTTTGGTCGAAACTCCTGAACGGTTCCTCGAACCAGAACGAGTCCAACAAGCTCCCCAGCACCATCATCCTGAATATCAAATGAGAGGTTGCTTCGTCCGGCTTTATCGATGGACTTTTGATCTACCGAATTTCGTTGCGGATCCCACCGGTAAATGTGAAAACTCTCGTCCTTTCGGTCACTGATGAAAAACAATCGATTGCCCTTCGGATCCCATGCCAGATCGCGGTCAGATTTACCTTCCGAAAAATTGGCTGATTCAGTGACTTCTCCTTGGGGATCAATCACCACAGCTTGAGACCCTTGATCGTTTAACTTCATTGCAGAAATCATCGTAGAGGTGTCGGACCCAAGTTGTAGGTCACCTTTCAGGCCAATAAACCAATAGAATCCCCCGATCAAACCGGCAAGTACAACACCCATGATGCCGAGTCGTTTTGCCGTTCTTGGTCGGATTCCTCTGCGGATTCCTTGTGGCTGGGCTTTGATCACAGTTGCAGCAACTTCTTCAAGAGTCTCTGGCGTCTGGGGGTCTGGAGTGTTTGATTCGCTCATTGGTTTATACAGGGATTATGTCACCCCAGCCGATTTGAGTTCCAGAAAAGCACCATTCTCGCTGAGAATTGGTTTCTATACGAGGGTATCGCCAATTGAAAGTTTTCGTCCGTTTGCCCAATCATAGCCGCTCATTGCCGGTTTTCCTTCGGGTTGAACCAAGTGAAACTCGATGCTTGAATCGGTAAAGCCGACAGTCAAGGGGTTCAAGGTCAGGATTTCTCCTGGCGTACCATTGACGAAACCAAGCTTTGCCGCTTTGATCTTTATCCTGCCTTGCGAAGTCTGTAAGAAGACACTTGGTGAGGGCGTAAATGCGCGAAAGCGATTGTACTCTTCGGCGCCACTCCTCGCAAAGCTGAGTTCAGTTTCTCCCCGGTCAATTTTGTTCGCGTACGTAGCAATGTCATTGTCCTGAGGTGTTCGTGGATAGTCTCCCGCAGAAAGTCGTTCGATCCACCGAAAAACTAATTCACTGGCAATGAAAGAGAGCCTCGTTTGAAGTTCACCATAGGTTTCGTCAGAGCCAATTGGAGTCCTGGCGACTTCAATCATATCGCCGGTATCCATGCCCTTATCCATCTGCATCAGGGTGACGCCGGTCTCCTGGTCTCCGTTCAGTATGCACCGCTGAATCGGAGCGGCACCGCGATACTGAGGCAGGATCGAGCCGTGCAAATTGATCCCTCCATTCTTGGTGGTCTCTAGCAACCGCAATGACAATATCTGACCATAAGCAGCGACCACATGAACATCGGCTTCCAGAGCTGCGACCAGTTCGACAAACTCAGGTGCCCTCGCCTTTTCAGGAGTCTCCACTGGAAGGCCGAGTTCGAGGGCGACCTTTTTGACCGGACTCGATTGGAGCTTCATGCCTCGTCCAGTTGGGCGATCTGGCTGGCTAACTACTAGAACTACACGATCGGCAAGCGCTTGAAGGGCAGGAACCGCGAACTCACTGGTGCCAAAGTAAACAATCTTCACTCTTCTTCCGTGTCAATTGCGTCTGGGTCCGTCCAGTAGAGCGTTGAAATATCTACTTTGTCGACGAAAAGAATTCCGTCGAGATGATCAATTTCGTGTTGAACAACTCGTGCGGGCAACCCCTCCAATTCGAAAGTCAGTTCTCGTCCTTTTCGATCCATTGCTTCGACTTCGATATAGTTAGCTCGCTTAACGTCGCCGTACAAGCCAGGAATACTGAGGCAACCTTCTTGACCAATTTGTTCGCCCTCGGCCAAAACTATCTTAGGATTGATTAGGGCAGTGGGCTTATAGTCGTGAGGAGCAATTACGATCACCCGTTGGCTAATTCCAAGCTGAGGAGCGGCTAAACCAATCCCATTCGCCTTTCGCATTGCCCGAAGCATTTCGTTGATGAGAAAGTCAGTTTTCTTACTGAGTTTTGCTTCAGTCGCGATTTTGCGAAGGACTGGGTCAGGGATTTTGACGACCGGACGCTCCTTTGTTTGTACGAAAAGGTGCTGAAATTCCTCCGGAACGACTATCTCCACACCATTATTGTGTCTCAAAAACCGGGTTAAATCCCATTGATGCCCCTCGTAGATATGCCACTTGATGAACTTCTCAAAGTTCAGGGTCGAAATCCAAAGCCCGAAAACTTCGAAAAATTCTGGGATGAGGGACTTGTTGAACTCGCGGATACCGACCCTGCGCTCGTAATCAACAAAAAGGAGTTTTCGGCCGATTTCGCCGAGTGCTTCGAGTTACGATTCCAAGGCACCAGAGGCGGAACCGTGTTCGCCAAGTACATCCGACCAAAGGGAAGAAAAAACTGCCCAGTCCTGTTGAGATTTCATGGCTACTCGGCAAGTAGCGGCGATTGGGCAAATAGCTTAGCCTGGGCAGCCCGTGGTTTTGCGGTTGCATCCATGGATTGTCGTGGCCAGGGTGGCTCATCTGAGGATACGGGCAGCTATCAAGGAATGACATTGCGGGGGCATATCGTCCGGGGCCTCGATGGTCCGCCAGAACAAATGTACTTTAGGAATGTCTTCCTCGATACCGCTCAATTGGCAAGAGTTGTGGCGGACTTTGACGAAGTCGACGGTGGCAGGATCGGAGCGACCGGCGGTTCGCAAGGTGGAGGGCTGACATTGGCTTGCGCCGCATTGGCTCCGATCAAAATGGCGGCTCCGGTTTTTCCGTTCCTATGCGATTACAAGCGAGTTTGGGAAATGGACCTTGCCAAAGATGCCTACGATGAACTTCGGTACTTCTTCCGAAGTTTCGATCCTCGCCATGAACGGGAGGATGAACTCTTCACCAAGTTGGGCTATATCGACAATCAACACTTGGCTTCGCGTATAAAAGGAGACGTTCTGCTGCTTGGTGGCTTAATGGACACAACCACACCGCCAAGCACCTATTTTGCCGCGTACAACAAGATCACCTCGCCGAAGCGCCACGTGATTTACCCAGACTTTGGTCATGAAGGATTACCAGGCTCGGATGACATCATCTGGGAATTTTTCAAGGATTTATGATCAGAAACTTTGGGACTGCTCAAGCCTGCTTGAGCTTTGGCCTGCGAAACCTGTTTCGCTGAATTTCCGTTTGTTATGCATATCCCCGATACTATCGATAACCTTTACCAGACCGAGTCGCGACGCGTCTTCGCAACCCTCGTTCGCCTCCTGGGAGACTTCGATCTCGCCGAGGACTCGATGCACGACGCGTTTGGCGCGGCGATGGAAAAGTGGCCGGAGACCGGCGTTCCCGATAATCCGGTGGCATGGCTCGTCTCGACCGGGCGATTCAAAGCCATTGACACCATCCGAAGGGGCACGCGATTCCAAAGTCTTACTGAAAGTCACGACCAGGCGATTGACCCCGAACACGAACCCGAGGTTGTCGGTGACGAAATTCTTCGCCTTATCTTTACCTGCTGCCACCCTGCGCTTGCTCCTGATGCTCAGATCGCCTTAACACTCCGAGATGTCTGTGACCTCACGACCGAAGAGATCGCCCATGCGTTTTTGACCCCGGTATCAACTCTGGCTCAAAGAATTGTTCGAGCAAAAGCAAAAATTCGCGATGCACAGATTCCCTTTGAAGTTCCCAACGAAAGCGACCTCGACGAGCGACTTGGAAGTGTGCTTCGAGTCATTTATCTAGTCTATAACGAGGGCTACTCAGCAAGCTCTGGCGAGACTGCTGTCCGACGAGACCTCGTCCAAGAAGCCATCCGCCTCACCCGATTGGTCGCTTCAATGTTGCCAGAGGCCGAGGTCTTTGGGCTCCTCGCGCTCATGCTATTGCAGGAGTCGCGACGAAGTACCCGCACCACCCCCGACGGCGATTTGATCCCACTTGATGAGCAGGATCGCTCCCTATGGAATCGGTCGCTGATCGAGGAAGGTTCGCTTATCACTCAACAGGCTCTGCGAACGGGGCGGTTTGGCGCTTACACGCTTCAAGCAGCAATCAATGCGGTACATTCCGAAGCCAAGACCTATGCCGAAACCGATTGGGCGGAGATCGTCGGACTCTACGACGCATTACTTCGCCTTGAACCAACAAGCGTAATTGAGCTCAATCGAGCGGTTGCGGTTGCCATGCTTGAGGGACCTGAGGCTGGCTTAGTTTTGGTCGACGATTTACTGAAGAACGGGGGGCTAATGAATTATCATTTGGCTCATGCGGCAAGGGCCGAACTTTGCCAGCGGCTCGGTCGGTTTGGCGAAGCCAAAGCCGCCTATTTCAACGCCATAAGTCTCACCCAACAGGAACCGGAACGGAGATTTTTGAACCTAAGGATGCAAAAAATAGAAAAAATTTAGAGTTATTGTCGATATGGTAATAAGCCATTCGATTAATCATCGTAATGTCCCGAAAAACGGGAATTCAAAGGAAAAATCAAATGTCAATGACGAAAACTAGCACCCTTCAACCAATCCCTTACCTTAGCTTTGACGGAAACTGCGTCGACGCAATGCGCTTTTACGAAAAGGTTCTAGGCGGAACAATAAAGGTCATGATGTCTGGATCGCAAGTACCAGTTCAAGATGAGATGTGCGCCGCATTTGGCAATCGAATTCTCAATTCTCAACTCGAATTGCCGGGCGGCGCGATGCTCTACGCCGGAGATTGCCCAACTCACATGCCGTACGAAGGCATCAAAGGCGTGAGCCTTACGCTCAATTTTGATACGGTTACAGAAGGAGAAGAAGTTTTCAATCGCCTTGCCGAAGCTGGACTTGTGATCATGCCATACGAACCAACTTTTTGGGCGGATAAATTTGGTATGGTGACGGATAAGTTTGGTGTAACTTGGGTCGTCAACGGAGTGCTTCACACCCTCTAAACTAGTCAAGCTAATGGATGTTAACCATGAATCTAAACAGAACCGCCATTGATACCGAACGAGATCTAGTGCTTGAGCGGGTCGTTCCTACAAGCCGAGCTGATATTTATGCGGCTTGGACTACGCCAAGTCTGATTGTTCAGTGGTTCGCACCAAAACCATGGACGACAACCTTTGCTGAAATCGACCTCAGACCTGGTGGAGCCACGAAGTTCACGATGGCTTCCCCCGAGGGACAAGAGTTTCCGAACGTCGGCTGTATTCTTGAGTGCGTCGAAAACGAGAGATTGGTTTTCACTGATGCGATGGAACCGGGATTTCGACCTTCGGCGACACCATTCTTTACGGGCATTATTGAACTCGAAGACGTAGATGGAGGAACGCTTTACCGAGCAATCGCAAAGCACAAAGACGCGGAAGACCGACAAAAGCATGAAGCGATGGGATTCCATACGGGGTGGGGTCAATGCCTCGATCAACTCGTGGAGGTGATGTCGAAATGAAATACCTTTGCCTGGTCTATCTCGATCAAGAAAACTGGAATGCGTGTCCCGACGAAACGTGCGGGGCATACGCCCAAGACCTGATCGACGGCGGGCACATGCTCGCGGCCGAGCCACTCCATGCGGTTCACACCGCAACGTCGGTGCGAGTCCGAAATGGTCAACTGTCGGTTACCGATGGACCGTTTGCAGAGACAAAGGAGATGCTTGCCGGATTTTACTTGTTGGATGCCAAGGACCTGAACGAAGCCATTCGACTGGCAGCAGGAATCCCGCCGGCTAAGGTCGGAACGATCGAAGTCCGTCCGGTTCGTGCGCTGGACATGCCCGGCGGAACGCCTTCGGTGGCAGGTTCATGAGAAAACTTGTCTCGTTGATGCACGTTTCGCTGGACGGATTCGTGGCTGGACCCAATGGCGAAATGAACTGGATCAAGATATCTGAAGAAATCTTCGATCTTGCCGGTGATCTGACGAATCAAGCCGACACCGCCCTTTACGGACGAGTGACCTACGACATGATGGAAGCCTTTTGGCCAACTGCCGCCGACCAGCCTGATCCTACGAAGCATATAATTGAGCATTCGGCGTGGTACCTAGAAGTTGATAAGGTTGTCGTCTCGACAACCATTCAATCTGATCGCGATGCCAAACGAACCGTCATTTCTGACCATCTTGAATCGGGAATCAAGCATCTGAAGGAACAGGACGGCAAGAATATCCTCTTGCTTGGGAGCCCTCGGCTCACTCGAACTCTGATCGAGGCAGACCTCATCGATGAGACTTGGCTGTGCATCAACCCTGTGCTGCTAGGGCAAGGAATCAAAATGTTCCCCGAGATGCAATCATCAAAGTCCCTTACGTTCGTTTCCAGCGAAATTCGTAATCCCGGAGTCATTGCCGTGCATTCCCGCCGAAACCAGCCCTAGAATATAAGTGAAAATCATTGGTTGCCTTTCACGTCAGAAATGCTTTCGATTTGCGGAAGGATAGTAGGTGTTAACTTAACTGGGGCACTTCGAAGTGTTGCACGGCTTCAAGCGGCGTAGAGTGGATGCACCGGGAATGCCGATTTTCGTTCCATGTCCAAGCCTGTCGATTGACTCGAAAAGGAAAATCGTTTCCCGGTGCTAAAAAATCTCTTAAATTAGGGTTATCCAGGCAACACCCTCGATTCCGGCACCCAAGACGGCAATTTTTAGCATGTCACGGCTAGAATATCAGGAACTCCTATCCAAGAAATTTGGATTCTCATTGAAGTGATCAAAAACTGGAAGAAAATCGTTTGCTTTCTCTGGGCAGCCTGGATATTTGGTTCTAGCTGCACCGTAATTACGCGCCAACAGTTTGTCAATTCCGCAAGCACCGCAACTCGTATCAATCAAAAAGCGGTTTCAAATGTTTGGGAGTCGTTCTGGTGGGTGTTCGTCAAAGGCTATCACGTTCTTGAATACACCGTACTAACGATTTTGCTTTTGGTTGCGTTTGAATTTTTTCGCCGCAAGCCGGCTTGGGCTACAGCGGTGGCAATTGGTTATGCCGCTACGGACGAGTGGCATCAAACATTCGTGCCGCACCGGGGTGGACACATTTCGGATGTTCTGATCGATTCGCTGGGTGTCGTCATCGCCCTTGGATTGTTCACTTTCTGGCAGAGGCGAAGTCAGCGCAAGTTGGCGGCAACGGCCGCGTAGTGTAAGATCGATCTGCCCCTTATAATGAACAAGAACACAAAGAGCGGAGTCATTCTCGGAGCATTGCTTCTGGGAATCTTCGGCCTCTGTGGTTGGGCAGGCGTCAACTTTGCTCGCAAATTGTCTCGCGAAGACGATTCTTGGGATACGCCGTTCTACACCTTGGTTGCCGATGGAGATCGACTCTATGTGAATTATTCGGCATCCAAAGCCACTTTTGATGTAGTCAAAGGGAATCCAAATAAAGTCAGGGTGACGGTTGACTTCGACCGAACCGATTGGAACCTGAGAATTCAAGACGGCACAAAAGTGATCGAGCGAAAATGCCCCATCCTCAACGCAATTTGGTCGGAGAAGAATCAAACTCTTTATTTCTTGACCAATGACTATGGAGCCCCAAATGGCGGTACGGCCAAGAGCGAAATCTGGAGTTGGACAAGCAAGGGCGGCTTCGTTTCTATCATTAAAACGGAATCCTTAATTTTCTTGTCTTTGTCCGTGGATGGCAAAGTTCTCGGTGCCATCGATCAATCCGGTGACACCGATGACGGTGAGACGTACGTGACGGTTTCGATTAAGGACAAAAAGGTTAACCACGCAAAATATGAGGCCATATCGGGTGTCCCGGTCTTGATTGATCAAAACACCGTCATGGTGTCGGGCGGCCCTCCAAAAATTATCGACCTAAAATTCGGCGCAATCAAAACCTCCGAACTCGAGGGTTACTGCCTCGACTTTACTTGGTTCCACGATGAGCCGTGGGCGATGCGGTATTTGAATGGCAAATTTGAAGTAGTTCGATTCGACGAGACTTTGTCGAAAGTGGAGCAGACGGTCCCGATTCCCGATGGCTTTCCCAAGGTCCAACCACCCGGCGATGGAAGTTAACTTCGACGCAGATACCAAAGCGGTACAGGACCATGAGAACGAATACGCTCCACTTGAGCCGGGTATGGAAGCAGATAACCGGAGACCCCCCCATTCAAGTGAACGTTCGGGTCAATTGCCTGAAGTTTTTGGCGACGAAATTCTCCGCTTGATCTTTGCTTGTTCCCACCCAGCCCTTATCCTCGCGAGGCAGGAACTGCAGAAGTTGTCCAAGTGTCTCGCAGACTAAAATCCAACTCCTGCTAGTTGTTTCTTTGATTTCACTTCCCTCACAAAATTCACAGTAAATCCGAATGAAAGCGAATCAATAGTTGCGTTTTGAGTGAAATTATCCCAGTCTTGGCTCTCATTGAACCCCAGGATGTACCTGAAGGCCGTCAAAGTTGTTGCGATAGAGCGTTGAGTGTTGTCCTCGCTTCCCGGTTGAGCTTTCATGTCTATTGATGTATGAATACATTTTTTGAGATTCTCAAACTGCTTGTTACCTTTTAGTATCGCAAACAGCGTTTGGTGTTCCAGTGCCGTCCTCAAAGCCATTTCGGTATTGAGCAAGCCAAGTGCCTCATGAACAACTTCCGAACGATTTGATTCAAAAGCTACATTAAGATTCCAAATTTGATAGAATGGCCGCCAAGATTCTGGAATGTCCTTGGTGGTCAAGTAACTTTTATTTTCTACAACGGGAGCCTCGTTCATAAACCTGCGGCGTTCAGAAACCTCTTCGGGAGATTTTGTTGGAAGTAAGTCAAATGGCAGATCAACTTTTCGACCATTACCCGTAATCTTTGTTACAATTGAAAGTTGCAATATAAAAGCAGTGTTTGGCTTAAAGTCAAGTTCACGATAGCTACTTTCGACTCGGCTCTTGAGAAAGTCGGGGAGTTCCTCAAAAGAAAATTTCGCCCAAAATCCATCTTTCTCAATCTTCTTTCGAAAGTACGCCAAAGTACGCCATGTCCTAATCTCCCGAAGAGATGGCATAAACACGAACGTCATTTGCTTAGGACTATTGTAAAGTAATTTTCCGTCAGGCAAAGTCTTCCATCCAAGCGAGGTCCCCGCCTTCTTTATCTGTTCGGTAATTTGAGCTTGATTTGGTGGCGATTCGGTACCGTCACCGAACAAATAAGCTCTCGCAATGGGCTCTCCTTGGAGCTGTTGCCCAACTGCTCCGGCCCCCAGAATCATTAAAAAGGTCGTTGTGAAGACAACTTTATGCATTAGTCTAAATCTATTATTGTGTAAGTGGCGTCATCGGGAAATTCTCCATTTCTTTTACGCCGGTACAAACTATCGTCTAAGTTTTTTTTCCAAATTTCGTCCGTATACCCGGCTTCACCTTGTTCTTTGAGCATTAGCATTTTCCCCATCGGAATGTTGACGGCTCCGAAGTCGACGTTATCTACCCAAGCCGAGTCCATGCTTGTAAGAGTTGCAAAGCTCGATGTCCAAGGAACCGGCTCAGACGATGAACCTTGTGTTTGAGTAACTGACCACACATCTACAAGTCCCCACAAAAAAGTAGTGTAATTATGTGCGCCCGGCATCGCGAACTTGAGAGTGTCATAGCTGGAGTAGCTATCAACCCCAGTTTGTTTCGTGTACTGCGCATGAACGTTGCTTGTCACTACAAGACTGAATGTAAATGCGATCAAGAGTTTGATCTTCATCACGTTATCATTATACAAATAAAACCATTAATATATGAAATATATTAGAAAGTCGTGGTAATAGATCTTGGATGGCGATACATAACTTGTTCTAAGTCCATGATTGTCAAAATCGATTTGGTAATAAAGCAGTCCTTTCGGAAATGCGTTTAGCTCGGTATTAGTTTTTCATTGGTATCTTGTGGCTAACTTTGGTTGCAATTTCTTTGCAAGCAGCGAAGGGTAGTGGGTCCATTCGACTTTTTTCGCCGCAAACCGGCTTGGGCAGCCGCCGTTGCAATTGGTTATGCCGCTACCGACGAGTGGCATCAAACATTCGTGCTTCACCGGGGTGGTCACGTAACCGATGTGATGATTGATAGCATTGGTGTCGTAATAGCGTTGATGGGCTGGTTTTTGGTCATGAAACGGCGAAATCGAATCAAGAATGCTGGATTGGAAAAGACTTAAGTCCCAAAGTTCCGAACATCTTTATCCAATGGTCGTTCTGCCAACAAATGGTTATGACAGAACAAGAAAAAATCGCCCACTTATTGCGACGTTTTGGATTCGGAGCAAGTGAATCCGAATTGGCATATTACAGCAAGAATGGCCTGTCTGGTGCAATCAACGCTTTGCTAGATTACGAAAAAGTAGAAGATGTTTGCGACATTGATCCAATGTCATTTTCAAACGGTAAGAACGTAGTCAATATGAGGGTTATCCAAAACCTGTTTGCCATGCGTCTTATCGGCACCATGCGTCCCCTGGAAGAGAAAATGACTCTGTTTTGGCACAACCATTTTGCCACGAGCAGCGCAAAAGTTGACAACGCTTTCATCATGCACAACCATATTGGAACGCTACGAAAGTTTGCATTAGGTCGCTTTAACGTTTTGCTAGAAGCCATTAGTAAGGATCCAGGGATGATTTATTGGCTGGATGGGCAGGAGAATGTCGCCGAACATCCAAACGAGAACTTCGCTCGCGAAGTCATGGAGTTGTTTACTCTTGGGATTGGCAACTATACCGAGAAGGATGTCCAGGAGTCAGCTCGGTGCTATACCGGTTGGACGTACGGTCGAGGTTTACGAGCAAACGACACAGCACCACGTCGAGTCGATACGTTCAAGTTCTTCCTCAACCGACATGATCAAGGGATCAAGACGGTGCTTGGCGAGACCGGAAATCTTAATGGTGAGGAAATGCTCATGCTCTTGTGTAAGCAAAAGCAAACCGCAAAGTTCGTCACGAAAAAGCTATGGAGTTGGTTTGCATATGAGGAACCAGAAGATGCGCTGATTGACCGCCTGGCGACCAAGTTTTACGACTCAAAGTTGGATATTAAGGTTCTCGTGCGATCGGTTATGGAGTCACCTGAGTTTTACTCGGAACGAGCGTTTCGCAAAGTTCTCAAAAATCCAATCGACTTTACGGTTTCGACCATTCGTCAGCTTGGAGCTGGTCAAATGATGATTCAACGGATCAAAGACGGAATTGCTAACCCGCAAGTCAATGAGCAGAATGGACTCAATTTGCCTCTCGTGAGGGCATTAGCTCCCGCCCAAACCGCGTTCTCGTCTTCGAAATCAATGGGAATGGAATTATTGGCTCCACCCGACGTGTCGGGATGGCGAAACGGTGCCTACTGGATTACGACTTCAACCATGGTTGAACGAATGAAGTGGGCGGACAAACTCTTTGCCGGTGGTCCTGCCGGTACGACGGCAAATCCAACGAATCCGTTAGGAGGAAACCGTGGCCCGCAAGTTGGCATCAATGCTTATCCGCTGTTTAGCAGCGATCCTACGCCGAGCGGAGTGGTCAAATCCCTCATGTCCGTATTTGACTTGACCATGCCGCCCGCGAAAGTCGCAGGCTTGGTTGCCGCCGCCGAAGCCGAGGGCGGTCAAAGAATTGATCTGCGAAATGCCAATGCCGTCGCAAGGGCCGTATGCAAAGTCATGTTCTCAACTCCTGAGTTCCAGATGATGTAAGTCAGGATTCAAAGCTCAAAATTTATTCGATCTCTAAACCTTGAACCTTGAGCTTTGAGCCTTGAGCCTTGAGCCTTGAGCCTTGAGCTATAATTTAAGTGGCTCATAGGGAGCCGCCAGATCTGCGGAAAGGGTTCAACCCGCCTATCATAAGAATCTAAAATCAACGCACCTTTGTGCCTCCGTCAGCAGATCGCGGGTCACGCATAGAGGAAATATGAAAAAGAAACTCACGGCTAGGCCGAATATCGAACACCTTAAGGGGCAAGCAAAATCCCTTCTCGCTGCGATCAAGAATCAAGAACCTGAGGCGCACGTCGCATTCGCCGATTATCATCCCGACAAATCACCCAGCGATCCGAAACTCGCAGACGCGCAACTTGTAACCGCTCGCCAGAACGGCTTTACCAGTTGGGCCAAACTCGTCCACCATGTTGACCTCCTAAACAACTTAGAGGGTACTTGGGGATTAAAGAGCCTTGAAATAGGAGGAAACTCCATCCCCGGCGGCTTGCTTACGAACTCCAAAATCGTCATGAACGGTGATCGGTTTAACACCCTATCTCCAGAAGGCAACTATCTCGGAGAATTTGCCATCAATGTGCAGCTATCCCCGATGGAAATCGATGTTCACTTTATTGAGGGTCCCCACGCCGGACAGTTTTCGTACGGCATTTTTGAATTGAAAGGCGACGAGTTAACCATCTGTTTGGGGCTTGTTGGAGCATCTCGACCAACTGAGTTTTCTTCCAGTGGGAGCCCGATGCACGCCCTTGAACACCTTCGGCGCGAAACTAAAGACGCCCCTGTGACAGTCGCGAACTCGCAACCGCCTGAACCCTTAGCCGAAGAAGGTGAAACCGCCGGTTTCGAATCCGTATCGCCCGAGTTCGACGCCCTACAAGGTGAATGGAAACCGCTCGTCGTAGTCAACAGTGGCGAGCGATTACCGGACGATTTTATGGCGTTCGGTAAGCGTATGTGCAAAGGGAACCATGTGCTGGTTTCGTTTGGCTCGCCAATGGTCGACGCCCTTGCCCGAATTCACGATGGCAACCAAATTGATTACCTAGGTCGTACTGGACCGATGAAAGGGAAGATCCAATTGGGTATCTACGAACTGGTTGACGGTGTTGCCACATTCTGCATGGCTCCTCCTGGCGCCCCTCGCCCTACCGACTTTACGAGCGAACCCGGCAGCGGTCATACCTTGACGAGTTGGCGGAAGGCATAAATGGACTAGCCCAGAACCAAATCCTTCCCAAGAAGAAACTGTCGCACGGATGCGAATAGCTCGGAATGGCTGCACCGGGAATACCGATTTTCGCTCCCCGTTCAGGAGTACGGAATGAATCCAAGGCGAAAA
>JAYVHY010000235.1:0-8485 GCA_043770615.1 Armatimonadota bacterium
AAAGAGCCACACTAAATTCGTAATTGAATCAAAAGGATGCAACGTCTAGCACTTCGCAACGATATTCATTATAATGAGTGAGATGAATCCAGAACAACCGCAACAAATGTCGATGAGCCAGCCTCCAGAAGGGGGAGTTCCTTCTGGTCCTTTTAAGGGAGATAGGGTTTATGTATTTGCAGACTTAGTAGCATTCTTTGTGAGTTTAGGCATCAGCTTCACTCAAATGCCTGCAATGGTCGAAGAAGCCAAAAAGAAGGCGGCAGAAAACTCAAACGGAGGTCCCCAGCCTGATCCAGCCATGATGCAAACTGTCATGATGGGTTTTACCGGATGCGTGTTTGTAGTCGTCCTCGCGATTTCGATTTTTCTCTGGATGAACATTTGGAAAGGCAAAAAGTGGGCCTTCATTGTTTCGGTAGTCTTGCTGATCCTTGCTCTTGGTATGAGTGCATTTAGCATTTCCGGAGCCGGTGCAATGGGAGCAATTTTTGGCCTCGGAGTTGGATTGGTCAAGTTGGTTTACTGCATCATGCGAATGATCGGTAAAGTTGGCCCCGAGCTAAAATAAGGTTTTAAACCTGAAGCCAGCCCTAGGTGCAAAGCAATTAGGGCTGAGCCATTTACCTGCCCCTCGATATCATCTTGTCGATTTCCTTTTGGCTCGAAGCAAGGATCTGATTCCACGTGAGATACCTTCCTATCTCAGGATCGATACTTCCATTGATCCCCATTTTCAAGAATTGAGGTACCCAAGACTTCACTAAGTCGTGTGAGGCCTGTGCGCCGGTCCGACGGTTGTAGCCGGCAATCGTGGCACTCTGTTGTTTCGCAGCTAAGAAGGCGATCGTCGCAAATCCGGTACTTGCTTTCACATCCTTTCCAACCTTTATCACCGTCGGTTCGAACGCATATTTCCGGTTGTTTTGAATGACAACGGTTGCTCCGCCCGTGGGCAAGAATCTTATCGTCATAGGTGATTGTGGGTCGGTGATGCCGAGAAATTTCGTTTTCGACTTATCAAAACTTCCAAAATAGCGAAGGCGGGACTTCGTGACAAGAGTGAGAAATTGACCACATGCTTTCGCCGAGATTCCCTTCAGTTCGGCGGCAGAAAGAGCGGCGTGCAGTTTGGCCCCTTCCGAGTGGATCAATGCATCATTGAACAGGCTCTTTACGCCATCAGCGGTCTGACCGACCAAAGCGATTCGTAAACCCACGGCAAGCAATATCATAATTGCATTGTAACCTAATGCGTTGTTTCCCGACTAACTCGCCAGATTCTTCCGCCCCAATCATCCGCGATCAACAGCGAACCGTCGTGAAGGAAAGCCATTCCGGCTGGTCGACCATAAATCTCTTTGTTCGAGCCATTCGGCAACCAGCCGTAAATGATCGGCTCACGTTGTCCAGTCGGCTCACCTTGTTCGTTAAAATGAAGGCGAAGGATCACGTAGCCGTCCAGTTTGCTACGATTTTGCGAACCGTGCAAGGAGACTAGGGCATCACCTTTCAATTCGGGAAACATTGGCGAGTCGAAAAATTTTATATCGATTGGGGTGGTGTGAGCTCGTAGCCGGAAGTCGGGGATTTTGACAAGTTTGTTCGGGGCTTCGGCTTTGATTCGAGGATCCTTATGCAATCCGTGGTAGTAGTATGGCCACCCAAAGAAGTCACCTTGATTGACGGAAGTCGTATAGTCTGGCGGAAGTCCGTCGCCGAGATAGTCTCGCTCGACAACGTTTGCATACAATTGATGGGTCTTAGGTTCAAATGCAAGTCCAATTGGGTTCCGCATTCCGCTGGCGACTAAGTTCCTTTCGCCAATAATAGTTCCATCATCACTTAAGCCATAAGACTCGATCACGGCCCTTCGATCACCTTCGATTGCAACATTTTGTTCACTGCCGATGGTCAAAAACAACCTCTTTGCCGGTTCATCAATCAGGATGTTCCGAGTCCAGTGGTTGCGATATCCATTCTGAGGAATTCCATCCAAGACTATTTCGGGCGAATCAGTTGCCTCTCGTTGTCCTTCGTTATAGGGCCACCGGACGATAGACCCGGTGTTTGCCACATAGAGATGGCCAAAGGCAAACTGGATTCCAAATGGAAGGCTGAGCTTGTCGGACCATAGAGATTGCCCTTCGGCCACACCATCTTTGTCGGCGTCCCATAAGACGGTTACCTGGTGGGGAAGCTTGGGGTCTTTGACTTCGATTCTCGTCTGGACAACGAAGACATCACCATTGGGTGCCACTGTCATCATCCGAACTGCCTTCAAGCCTTCAGCAAACAAGTTGACCCGGTATCCTTTCGGCACCTTTAAGAATGGCTGGGCAAAAGGCACCATCTTGGGCACCAAAATAACGCTTTTCGATGGGCTGGGCAAAGTATCCCGCAAGACTAAGAAGACGAGCGGGATAAACATGGGATTTGACCTAGAAAATTCTCAGGCCGGCTTTGTTCCAGTCGTCAAGGAATCGAGTCAAGCCAGAATCCGTCATTGGATGCTTGAACATCATTTTGAGCGTAGAAAGCGGCATTGTCGCGACATGGGCTCCGGCTCGAATCGCCTCGAGAACGTGCATTGGGTGTCGGACAGATGCCACGAGGACTTCTGACTCGAAACCGTAAGTGTCCACCATTTCGACCGTGTCGCGAACCGCGTCCATTCCGTCGGCGCCAAGATCATCAACTCGACCCACAAAGTTCGAGATATAAGTTGCTCCCGCCTTTGCCGCCATCAGTGCCTGGCTAACTGAGAAGACCAAGGTAACGTTGGTGCGGATGCCTTTGTCTGCGAGGGTGCTTACCAATTTCACGCCTGGCTCGATCAAGGGAACTTTCACCACGATTTGCTCGTGCCAGCTTGAAATTTCAATGGCTTCTTTAAGCATGGTGTCATAGTCGGTTGCGACGACTTCGGCTGAAATTGCTCCTCCTGGGACCAATTCACAAATCTTCAGAACGGTTTCTTTGAAACCCTTTCCGGTTTTGGCTATGAGGGTGGGATTGGTGGTCACTCCATCCAAAATTCCCCAATCCGCCGCCTGACGGACTTCTTCAATATCACCGGTATCAACAAAGAGCTTCACGGGGATTAGTATATCAGTTTGGAGTCAGGAGATTTGTGGTCAAAAGGGTACCGATTAGTTCTGCTCAACTCTTGCTTCACGGTTCTGCTCAACCAATTTCACAAAATCTGGGAATTGTCAACTCTGGACGTTCATCTAAACTTCTTGAGTTCCATTCGGTGGCTAAACTCCCAATCTTTGCCCTTAAACTGAATCCATTTTTCTGACCAGAGGTCGCCGTTTGGCTTGATCGTAAAACGTCGCCGAAAGTTGTGAGCTCCTCGCTCAGAGATCATGGGGCGTTCGATTTCAAACCAGTCCGTCCTGTTTTCAGCGAACTCATTCCAGTTGGAAAGTTTGAAAGAGAATTTGTCACTTAAGCTCTCTTCGACCCACTGTGATCCCATTGAGCTAACCGTCCCTGAATGGAATTCTAGTTGGTATCGGGGAGGTGCAAAGCGGTACTTGAAGGTCCAGGAAGTCCCCTGGGAATCAGCTAGAATTCGCAAATCAATTGGGAATGACTTGTTTGCTTTCTCGGTCAGATCATAGAAATACATCGGTCCCCGGTATTCACCCACTAATCTCTGGTAGCCGGTAACATCGGTTCTTAAAGGAGCGATGATTAGCGAAGCAAGGATCATGATAGGTTCTACTCGGGAACTAGTCTGTTTAGTAGCAGGATCCTCGTACGGTCAGAAGGGTCGCGGTTGTTACATACTTGTAGTGAATGGCATTTTTCGATACGATAGTTGCTCCTATAACGGCAACTGGCGGAGCCGTTGGTATTGTCCGAATCTCGGGACCAGAGGCTTGGGGCATCGCATCGGAGGCGTTCTCAAATTTTCCTGCCGAACCAAAGGGATATCGGGCATACCGAGGCACGTTTGGCAACGGGGATGACGGGCTTTTGCTTCTATTTGAAAAGGGGAAAAGCTTTACTGGCGAAGAGTCGGCTGAGTTCCAAATGCACGGTTCATCGGTCTCGTTGACGACCTTGGTTGAACATTTGATCTCGCTTGGCGCGCGAATGGGACGGCCCGGCGAGTTTACGGAACGGGCTTTCCTTAATGGAGGGCTTGATCTCACTCAAGCCGAAGCAGTGAACGATACCGTCCGGGCGGCAACCCGAAAGCAACTGGCGAGCGCAAACGCATCCCGAATTGGTGCCCTTACGGATGAAATCTCAGAAATCGAAGGGCTGATCATCTCTCAACTCGCGGGAATCGAAGCGAGCGTCGACTTTAGCGAGGAGATTGGCGACATTGATCCGGCGATCGCGATTGAAGCGCTCGGCCGATGTCGACAAAAGCTCGATGGATTAATCACCCGAGGAAAGCGGGGGCGGTTTGTGCGTGAAGGCGTAAGAATCGCAATCATTGGTCCGCCGAACGCCGGGAAGTCGTCCTTGCTCAATGCTCTCCTTGGAATGCAGCGGGCGATTGTCACTCCGGTTGCGGGCACAACTCGCGACTACGTTGAAGAGTCCTGCGAGATCGGCGGGCTCAACTGCATCCTCATTGATACCGCCGGGCTCCGAGACTCAACCGACATGATCGAGAGCTTGGGAATCCAGCGGAGTCGGGCGCAAGCTGCCGACGCTGATCTTATATGGTATGTTGTCGACTCAACAATCGGTCTAACTGAATCCGATCATAACGAGATTGATCAGTTTGAAGCACCTGTCTGGCTAATTCAAAACAAGATCGATCTGATGCCTGAACTGCCAATTGCCGAAGGCTTGCAGTTTCCACTCTCCGCCGTTACGAGCAAGGGTCTCGACAGTCTTTCGACGGCCGTGGGGCGACTAGCAGTCGATACATCGGGTGCCATTCCTAATCGGCGTCACACCCAGCATCTTCAAGCTGCGTCAGATTCGCTCTGTTGTGCCCTAGACGGATTTCAGATGGAGCATCCAAGCGACCTGGTTGTGACCCATTTGCGGGTCGCGCTGTTCGAACTTGGACTGATTTCGGGTTCAACCGCGTCACAAGATTTGTTGGATAGAATCTTCAGCGAATTCTGTATTGGTAAGTAATTTTTCTGAAACGGACATGAGTACATAGACGTATAATAACTTGATAGTATAGGACTCATAGATGAGATTTGACAAACTAACCCTGAAAGCTCAAGACGCGTTTCAATCTGCCCAAACCGTCGCGGAGAAGATGCAACATCAAACCATTGATGCTGAACACCTTATGCTAGCTCTCCTTTGGCAGGATGGTGGATTAACCAAGCCGTTGCTCCAGAAGTTGAGCATCGAGGTCCCAGCATTAACCAAGGAAGTTGAAGATAATGTTGGCAAGCAGGCAAAGGTTAGTGGCGCGGCTGCCTATGGCGGCTCGATTTCTCCTCGCCTCCAAACGATTTTTCAAAATGCCTTTACAGCTGCAGAAGGTCTCAAAGACGACTACGTCAGCACCGAACACTTTCTTATTGCTTTGAGTGAGGAGCCAGGTTGGCTCGGCAAGACTTTGCGCGCAGCCGGAGCTACAAAGGCCGACTTGATGGCGGCGATTGAAGATGTCCGGGGTGGAAAGCGAGTCACTGATCCTGGAGCAGAAGACACATATCAAGCTCTCGAAAAATACGGCGTAGACCTTACCGCAAAAGCTCGTACCGGCAAGCTTGATCCGGTTATTGGTCGAGACGAAGAAATTCGCCGAGTTATTCACGTCCTCAGCCGACGAACCAAGAATAATCCGGTTTTGATCGGTGAGCCTGGTGTTGGTAAAACCGCTGTTGTCGAGGGGCTTGCCCAACGAATTGTTGCAGGAGACGTCCCACAATCCCTTCAAGACAAATCCGTAATCACACTCGACCTTGGCGCAATGGTCGCCGGATCTAAGTTCCGTGGCGAATTTGAAGAGAGACTGAAGGCTTTGCTAGACGACGTCAAGAAGTCAGATGGACGAATAATCCTGTTTATTGACGAAATGCATACTTTGGTCGGAGCTGGAAAGGCAGAAGGAAGCATGGATGCCGCGCAAATGCTCAAGCCAATGCTTGCCCGAGGCGAACTGCGATGCGTTGGTGCAACCACCCTGAACGAGTACCGTCAGTACATCGAAAAAGACAAAGCGTTGGAGCGACGCTTCCAAATGGTTTTGGTTGATGAACCAAGCGTGGAAGAAACTATTTCTATCTTGCGTGGACTAAAAGAGAAGTACGAGGTTCATCATGGTGTTCGGATTACGGACTCAGCGTTGGTCGCTGCCGCGACCTTGTCAAACCGCTATATCACGGCAAGATTCTTGCCAGACAAAGCGATTGATCTTATCGATGAAGCTGCCTCGAAACTCAAAATTGAAATTGACTCGGTTCCTGCCGAGATTGATGAAGTCGAACGGCAAATTACCCAGCACCAAATTGACCGGGAAGCGCTAAAGAAAGAAACCGATGCCCCATCAATGGAGAGGCTCGCTACCGCCGAAAAGCGGATAGCCGAGCTGACTGAAACCGCGACCGGCCTCCGGGCAATCTGGACCAAAGAGAAGGATCAAATTGGTGCAGTCCGAGAGGCAAAGTCAGAGCTTGAAAAGCTCAAACATGAACTTGAAACCGCAACGAAGAACGATGATTATGCTCGGGCAGGCGAGATTCAGCATGGATTGATTCCGAAGGTCGAACTGAGAATTTCTGAAGCATCGAAGGCGTTGGCAATCGTCCAGGAGAGCGGAAAGATGCTCAAAGAAGAAGTTGATAGCGAAGACATTGCCGAGATTGTTGGCAAATGGACAGGAGTTCCGGTAAGCCGTTTACTTCAGGGTGAAATGGCAAAACTTCTCGCCCTCGAAGAGCAATTAGAGAAACGAGTGGTAGGTCAACAAGATGCTCTTATAGCTGTTTCGGACGCGGTTCGTCGTAGTCGAAGCGGTCTCTCAGATCCAAATCGCCCAATCGGTTCGTTCATGTTCCTTGGCCCAACTGGCGTTGGAAAAACCGAAACTGCAAAGGCACTTGCTGAATTGCTGTTTAACGACGAAAAGGCTTTGCTGAGGATTGACATGAGCGAATACGGTGAAAAGCACTCGGTTTCAAGATTGATCGGTGCACCTCCTGGATACGTTGGCTATGATGAAGGCGGGCAACTTACCGAAGCAGTGCGGAGACGACCTTACTCGGTCATTTTGCTCGACGAAGTCGAAAAAGCCCATCCCGAAGTCTTTAACGTGCTTTTGCAAGTACTGGACGATGGAAGGCTAACTGACGGGCAAGGGCGAACGGTTGATTTTAAGAACACGGTCATCATCATGACCAGTAATCTTGGCTCGCATTACTATGGCGACCCACTCAGTGATACCGACTTCGACGTGACCAAAAATCAGGTTCTTGAAGAGGTCAAGCAATACTTCCGACCCGAGTTCGTCAATCGACTTGATGAGATCATTGTCTTCCGAGCTCTTGGCATCAACCAGATCAAAGGTATTGTGGGAATCCAACTCGAAGACCTGCGAAAGCGTCTCGCAGACAAGAGAATCGAACTAGAAATTACGGATGAAGCGATGAGTAACTTGGCGAGCAAGGGATTTGATCCAGTCTATGGAGCGAGACCTCTGAAGCGAGCTATCCAGAACGAAATGATCAACCCGTTGTCGCAACTTGTCCTAAAAGGCGAGCTCAAGGAGAATCAGAAGATCGACGTGGATTACGTCGAGGGTCGGTTTACGTTCGTCGCGAAAGATAAAGTCAGTTAAGAAAAATTGTGTATATGTGTGGCGCTGAAAAAGACGGCTACGAACTTGGGATTTACCAGTTTTCCAAACGCTAATTTCTTGGAACCTAGTTCAAGTAAAAAAGTGTTGTCCAGGCAGTCGGTGGATAGACTTCTCGTCTGTAATTGAGTTCCCTGAAGAACATGAAAATCAAATTCAAAGAGCCCCGAAGGAAAGTGTTTCACGGATGCGACGGGTACGAAACTGGATGCACCGGGAATGCCGATTTTCGTTCCATGTTCAGGAGTGCAGCATAACTCTGAAGTGAAAATCGTTTCCCGATGCTAAAAAGACTCTGGTCCTGTTTCATCCCTGCAACCCCCTCCGAAAGGCTGGGCTAAGAATTCGAAAACTTTGCAGTCTGAACGTCTGCATCAATTCATCTCAGATATCAATGGACATATCTCAAAACTTGTGGCGTGGGAGCAGCCGAAATCAAACAGTCAAGAATTCTTACTGTCGAAAGACGTAGAATTGTTCTATGACTAAGTTCCTCAGTATTCTGAGTCTTTCAGCCCTTTTGCTGATCGGTTGCAGCAGTGCCCCGACCGAGAACAACAAAAGTTCGACGTCAGCACCCACAACATCCAACGAAGCATCAAAAAGCGATTTCAAAGTCGCCCTAATCACACCAGGTCCGGTTAACGATTCAGGTTGGTCGGCCCTGGCTTACGACGGTCTACAGGGTAT
>JAYVHY010000236.1:0-8468 GCA_043770615.1 Armatimonadota bacterium
ACCGGGCAAATTTCGACGGGTAACAGTGCTTCGCCACAAAGAACCGGAACCGAAATCTCCATTCCTTCGATCCACTCTTCGATGAGAGCTCCGCCCGGATATTGCAGCGCTTTTCGGAGTCCTTCTTTTAGTTCGCCGTCGGTATGGGCAAATGACAATCCAACCGTACTTCCCTCTTGGTTTGGCTTTACAACCGCAGGTACTTGGATAGTAATTTCGTCCTTGGTTGACTTCACAAATTGCCCCTTGGGAACTCGGATGCCTACGGAAGAAAGGAGGCTTTTGGTTCGATCTTTGTCCATCGCTAATGCGCTCGCGAGGATGTTTGAACCGGTATAAGGAATGTGTAGCAGTTCGAACAAGCCTTGGAAGGCTCCGTCTTCAGCATGGGTTCCATGGACGGCAAGAAATGCTACGTCTGGACGAATTGAGCCGGTGAACTCAAGCAAACTCCCTTTTCGAAGCAAGAGGTTCGTGACATCATATTTTTGGACTTCGTAGCCAACTTTTTCTAAAGCTTTTGCGATGCAATTGCCGCTGAGAATGGATACTTCTCGCTCACTACTATCCCCGCCATAAATGACTGCGACGGAAAGATTTGGCCGAAGGTCTCGTTCGATTTCACGAATCAGCTCTGGAGGAAATTCATGAATGTTTCCGGCACCCATACCGCAAACAACGTCACCAGCTTTCAGGGCTGCTTTTACGATCCGAGGCAACAGGTGTCGACTTGGCACGTATTGCATCGGGACGTTGAGGTTTTGAGCAATTCGAACGCTACTGACACCTGGGATTGGGGCTTCTCGGGCGGGATAAATGTCGGTAATGTAAACGAAGTCGGCGTCATCGAGAGAACGAGGAAACTCCTTCATATGCTCGAGTGTTCGAGAGTATAAGTGGGGTTGGAATACGACGATCACTCGCCGGCCAGGATACTTTTGCCTTAGTGCTTGGATTGATGCAGAGATTTCGGAGGGATGGTGAGCATAGTCGTCAACAACCGCAATTGGACCATCTAGCAGGACTTGCAATCTTCGCTCGGCACCATTGAAGCGAGAGATTCCCATTTCGACCATTCCAAGATCGACAACGAAGTCTTCGTTATTAAGCAGCGAGGCAGCAGCAAGAGCTCCAGTCGCATTCATCCGGTTGTGATCTCCGGGCAGATTTAAGCTCAAGGCTCTGCCTGCCTCAGTGTTCTTAGCATCGATTCCCATTTCGAACTTGTTCGAAATCTGTTGAAGCCAGGTGTCGCTGAGCCCGTAAGGCATGCACTTTACATCGGTTAGTTCGGCTACTTCTGCCGCGCCACGATCGTCGGCACAGTAGACAAGTCCACCTTCAGGCGGAATCTTGGATACGAACCGGACCATGCTGTCACGAAGATTTTCATATGATCCATGGTAATCGAGGTGATCAGGCTCGAGATTGGTGAGGACCACGATGAAAGGATCAATATCGACATAGGCTTCGTATGCTTCGCACGCTTCGACAACAGCGTATTCGCCCTTCCCTTCCCGAATTGGACCATTCCAGTCAATTACGGCAGCACCAACGACAACCAAGGGGTCGAGACCTGCGGCAATAAGTCCAGCTCCAAGCATTCCCGTTGTCGTGGTCTTTCCGTGGGTTCCGGTAACAGCAATGACTTTGTACGGTTTGAGCAGCCAACCAAGAGCCTGTGAGCGGCGGAAGACCGGAATGCCAATTTTTCGAGCTTCCGAAACTTCGGGAGAGTTTTCGATATCCACTGCATCGGTAACAATGAGGGCAACTTTTTCTGGTCGTTGCGCAAAAGCAAAGACGGGAATTCCCGAGTGACCGATCGAAACATCGTGCCCTTCTTCGGAGAGCCTAGTGGTTTCTTGGGAAGCTACTGCGTCGGTACCAGCGACGGCATATCCTCGGTGGGAAAGCATTCTGGCGAGGGCACTCATTCCAGCTCCCCCGATTCCAACAAGGAAAAACGCTCGACAAGGATCTAATGCCTCCTTAGGTGCAAAAGATGATTCGATTTCGCTTCGCCTCCGCATGGTAGTTAATTTGCCGCGTTTTTTACGGCAGACCAAATATGGAAAGTCGCATCGGGCATATCCCATTCTGACAGAGCGCGAGCAGCGGTTTCCTGCTTGTTTTTATCTTTCAACCAAACATTGATTTGGCTCGCCAATTCTTCAACCGTGCAAGTCTCTTGGTTGACAACGGTTGCAGCTCCCATCGACTCGAATTCTTGCGCATTTCTGAATTGATGATTGTCTGCAGATGTTGGCAGAGGAACCAAGATTGACGGCATCCGAGCCATGGCGAACTCGCTAATGCCACTGCCACTTCGCGCAATCGCCAAAGTTCCAGTTTGGTAAACCTGCGACATCATGTCGGATTCGAAGTAGGGTCGTAAATCGTACCGATTTTCGATCCCCGAAATGAGGTGGGTTGCCGACTCAAATTGTGCTTTACCAGCAGAATGCAAAACTCTCACATCTGGTAAGAGTCGAGCCGCTTGTGGCACCATTTCATTGAGAAATTTTGCCCCACCCGAACCGCCAAGGACGATAATAAGGTTCTCTTCCGGAATTCTTCGATCAATTGCTCGCCTCAATTCACTCCTCACCGGATGTCCCGTACGAATAACCACCCTACCTAGTACTCCTTCCGTCGCCATAAAGGTGGATGTGACGACCTTTGCATAGTTCGCGAACATTCGCAATGATCGACCCGGAATTGTGTCGCACGCGTGAATAGCTAATGGAACTCCAAGAGATTTGGCGGCGCGCATGACTGGGGCAGAACTGTATCCTCCGGTAGAGAAAACAATGTCCGGTTTCATTGCTTCCATCATTTTTTTAGCCGATACCGAGGCACGAAGTAACTTGGCAAGGGCTATCGCCCCCGCAAGAGATTTATAGTTGTACACCGGAACCGAATCAAAACCTTGAAAACGGTAGCCCCGCTGTTCGCAAACTGGACCTTCCATTCCTCGATGGGAACCGAAGTAGACCAAGTCAGCTTCTTCTTGAGCTAGTGCGGCGATCTCAAGTGCGGGATAAACGTGACCGCCGGTTCCACCGCCGGTTATAACTACTCTCAAGTGCAACCTCCTTACTTGGTTCTTTGGCGACCGACAAGCGGTCGCAAATGCCGAGTGCAATCCAAAGTGCGATGAGGCTTGATCCGCCCGCCGAAATAAACGGAAACGGAATACCTATTGATGGAAGGGTCGCATTTGCCATCATGAGGTTCGTGCAAGCCTGAATCCCGATCCACCAAGCTGTTCCGCTCAAAACATAACATTTGAATCGATCCTTGGTTTGTTTGGCGGTAACGAGCAACTTGAACGAAATTCCGCCGACCAAGAGCAAGCAGATTCCTGGACCCCAAATTCCACATTCTTCCCCGATAGTTGCCATGATGTAATCACTGGTGGTTGCGGGCAAGAGGTACTTAGCCCGACCGCTTCCAAATCCCACTCCAATCATTTTTCCGCTTACCATTGCGAGTTCGCTATTGATTGGCTGATAGGACTCATCGTTAATGTATTCGCGCTCCCACCGATGTGAGTGAACCAGGAACCGTTTTAGTCGATAGGATTCTTTCGCAACGAATGCGCCAAGACCAATGACGATAACCAGTCCAATGACGGTAATTGACTTCCATGTAACTGGAGCCGACAAGAAAAGCGCAACTGAGCCAGCGAGAATCACGCAAGCAGTGCCAAGGTCTTTTTCATGCTCAATGAATCCAATTGCTATCAGGATTACGAACGCGGGCCAAAGCCGCTCTAACTTGGGAACTAGCACCTGGTTTGCCCAACCCTTTTGCTTTTTTCGCTTCTCCCATGTAGATTGCCAGGACTTTTTGTTTGCCAAAGCATAGGCAAGGTAGATGATTGCCGCTACTTTCATAAACTCAGCGGGTTGAACCTTCAGAGCTTCAACACCGAGCCAACGCTTTGCACCGTTTTGAGAAATACCGACTAATTCAACCAAAATCAACGAGATGAATGATACGCCAATGATCCAGGGCGCAAGCTTTTTGAGTCGATCTGGGCTAATTCGGCGGACAAAAGCGAAACACACTATGCCAATCACCAGCATGATAATTTGGGTGATAAATGGCTTAGGCAAGAGTTGCCCAACCTTCATGCTTTGGGCATATCCTGCATCTAAGATGAAGACAAGGCCAAGGATACTTGCCGCCAATGCTAGCCAGAACAAGCTGGTATCTGTTTGTGTTCGATTCCGTTCGTTTTTCATCCCGTCCAATCCGTGACGTATGTACGAAAGACGTCGCCACGGTGTCGGAAATCTCGGAATTGATCTGTGCTCGCACATCCTGGTGCTAGCATCACGATTTCACCTTCCTTGGCTCCATTCGTTGCGGCGTCAAACGCCTCCTTCATGGTACACCAAACCTGGTAATTTCCGCCTAATTCTTGATTAATTTGTTCGGCATCCTTACCAAAAAGTTGGATGTTGATTTGGTGCTTTGAGAAGAAATCTTGTAGTTCGGAAAAACTGAGGTCCTTATTGACCCCGCCAATAAGGACGTGCACTTTGACCGGAATTGATTGAAGCGATGCTTTTACCGCCGCCGGATTCGTACACATCGAATTGTTGATGAAGGTAATCCCTCGCTTTTTGGAGATGAATTCCATCCGGTGGCTCAGTCCTTCAAAGTTCTTTAATGCCTCAAGAATTTTGTCTTCGGATCCCACGCCGCATACCGATTGAGCTAAGGTAGCGGCAATACCGATGTTCATCATGTTATGGTCGCCGAGCACCTTGAATTCGTCCGACTTAAGCTGTTTGCCAAAAATGTGGAGTATGTGGTCTTCGTAATAGAAGTCCGCGAAACGGTATCGAAATTCTTGAGTCTTTGCCTTCGTCTTGACTGCAGTTCCATACGGGAAGACCGCAAGATCGTTTTCGTCCATCGCGCGAAAGATTTTGAGCTTGGTACCGACATATTGCCCTATCGAATCGTAGCGATCGAGGTGATCGTTGGCGATACTTGTGATCGCTGCGGCTCTAGGCTTAAAGTCTTTTACCCATTCAAGTTGGAATGAGCTTATTTCGGCGACGAGGACTTGGTCGGAGGTCGAGTTGAGAGCGGCGGTGGTTAGTGGCTGCTCGGGAAGTCCGGAGCCGAAGATGTTTCCGCAGAGAATGGCTTCCTTTCCGGTAGCGTTGATGGCAATGGTGGTCATCGCGACAGTTGTACTCTTGCCATTCGTACCCGTAATGGCGATGATTGGAGCTTTGGATATCCGGAACGCGAATTCGACCTCTCCGATGACCTCGGTGCCTTCGGCGGTTAGTGCTTGGAGGGCGGGGTGCCGGTGGTCAATGGCGGGATTGGCGACGACATATTCGACGTTTTCGCCTTTTAGAGTTAAAGGGAAAGATTCGCCGAGAATGAGTTGGGCTCCGAAAAGATTTGCCTCTTCGATGAGTTCGGGCTTCGAGATTTTTTCTCTCGGGTTTTCGTCGAAGACGATAGCGGATATGCCGAGTTTTTGGAGGGCTTCGGCGACGGCGAGGCCGCTTCGCCCGAGTCCGAAAATGACTACCGACATGAGTATCCACCTCTTGGTATTGGATTGAATTTAGCCCTTCGGGGGTCGCTTCGCTCCTCGGACTTTGTCAAGTCTCGACTTCTACCCAGGCCTACGGCGATTTTTGTCATCGAAGATGATGCAAAAATCACCTCCGACCTGGGCTGACATATTTCCGGCCCTTCGGGCCTGTGCTTATCTGTCCCAAGATTTCCGAAGTGATTCGACTGGTTTTTTCTGAGGGAATTGGCCTGAGGACACAGCCAGTAGTGCTGCCTTGGGAGGGGAGCGAAGCTCGGGACTGTGGCGTGAGCTTTGCTAGAGAAGCGAAGCTTCCAAATGAGGAGCGTTGATTGGTAAGCTTCGGCGGCGGTGAGGAAGCTGCGTCCGAGTCCGAACCTCGCAATACTCATTTGGCCACCGCGGCCCCGAAGGGTCTCAGAAGGTAGCCAGGGCGTCGAATTCCCCTGAATGATCGTATAATGCCTTCGACCCTGGGGGGTGTCGCAGAAGAATTCCTTTTTGAAGAGGCGGTTGTAACAACCGGGGCCGAAGACGGCCTTGGACTTAAGACTGATTCGGACTTTCCAGGGGTCAATTTTATTGCCGACAAGTCGTCGCATAAATTGACACCCTGGCTACCATATGTGACCCCTCCGGGGTCAGTTCTGCAACGTTTCAATGCAGTGGTGCGAAACTTCATGCGCCCAGTTGGGTTCATTTTACAAATGCAACGATGGTGAGTACTGCCACCGAGAAGATCAAACAAAGAGGCCCGAAGGGTCGGCAGTATGTCAGCCCAGCCCGCAGGGCTGGGTCGGGTATGGCTTTCCTGCGAGGGCAGAATGTCCGATGTAATTCTCGCGATTGACAAACATTCAAGAAACTTCATTTCACAAACGAGACGATGGTGATGGCTGCCACCGAGAAGATCAAACAAAGAGGCCCGAAGGGTCGGCAGTATGTCAGCCCAGCTCGCAGGGCTGGGTCGGGTATGGCTTTCCTGCGAGGGCTGAAAGTCCGATGTAATTCTCGCGATTGACAAACATTCAAGAAATTTCATTTCACAAACGAGACGATGGTGATGGCTGCCATCGAGAAGATCAGTTGAAGCAGGGCGAAAACGAAGACAACGCGAGTCTCGGGCCATCCCGCTTTTTCGAACGCGTGGTGGATTGGCGTGTAGGGGAAGATTTTCTTCTTGCGAAGTTTTACCGAGGCAATCTGAAGCGGGACCGGAACGAGCTCGGCGACCATCATCAAGGACCAGACTCCAAGCCCTATTATAAGAAACGTTGGTGTTGATGACTTAAATCCAGCACTTGCCGTCGAAGTAGTTACTTCGAACTTTTGGAGAAACCAAAATCCGCCCAAAAATGCTCCAATGGGTAGCGACCCAACGTCACCCATAAAGACCTTTGCTTTCGGGGCATTCCAAAATAGGAATGGGACTACTGCCCCAAGCATCACAAAAAGAATCGTTGGAACATAGTAGCTGTTCAAGCCATTCAAATTGAAGGCGATAGGACCAGAACTTAGACCGATCATTCCGACCAAAAGACCAATCAGAAGAGTCCCGGCTAGTCCATCGAGCCCATCACTAAAGTTGTAAGCATTCGCGAAGAACAAAATTACAAATGAGCCATATCCCAACATCACAGGGGATGTATAGCCTGCCATATACAGCGGAACAACAGCGGCAACGACCTGCATCAGTATCTTTTGCTTCCAACCTAATCCACGCTTTCCGGGCATAAGTTTCGGCACGACAAAGTCATCAACAAACCCGATGATGGCAAATAAAACCATGAGGACAGTGATCGGAACCATTGATACTGAACCCAGTTCAAAAGGATGAGTTAGCTTCCCGCTTAAAAATGGAATTGCTCCGAACACGCCCGCAAGGATGATCAATCCGCCCATCGTCGGAGTTCCCTGCTTGACTTGATGTCCTTCCGGAGCAAACTGCGACACAGTTTGCTTCGATTTCATCATCGCCAATATGCGCATGATCGGGAACGATGAAATAGCACTAATTGCTAAGGCAATCCAAAAGCCTTTCAGATCTTCGCTTGATATCGTAAAATTCAAAACGCTCGCTCCATTTCCAATGCCCTACTTCCCTTTACCAAAACAGTATCTCCTTGTTTTACAAAACTTAACTTCGACTTGAGTTCATCCAAAGATGAAATGCTCTCGAAGCGACTCGAATCGCCGCCACGCCGCAAAAACTCCTGTTCGATGAACTCTGTTTCGCCTCCAAAAACGAATATCCGATCAACTTTGGAGCGCGAAAGTCGGCGTCCTATCGACCGATGTCCTTCCTCGCTTTCGTTACCAAGTTCTCGCATGGTACCGAGAACAACAACTCTCTGTCCTTCGCAGGGGACTTCTTCGAGTGCTTGAATAGCGGCAAGAACTGCTGGTGGGTTCGAATTGTAGTTGTCGAGCACCAGGGTTCCGCCTTGAAACTCTTTGATTTCCATTCTCATCGGTGGCAAAGTCGCTTTCTCAATTCCTTTGGCCGCATCCTCTAGCGACACCCCAGCTTCAGTGGCGGCAAGAACAGCCGCGGCGACATTATTAGCGATGTGACGACCAACCGTCGGCATAACTAATGACCATTTTCGTCCATCCAAAACTCCTTCGACCTTAGCCGATGTCCAGTTCAAAGGTTCATAACCGGTTATTTGACAGTCTGCGTTTCCGCCCGAGCCAAATGTTCGAATCTTTCGATCACCGGCAATACCGATCAAGTTTCCTAAATACTCATCTTCAGAAAACAAAACCGCAACTCCATCTTCTGGAAGTTCGGCAAGCATTTCTCCCTTTGCCTTAGCAATTCCCTCTCTGGTGCCAACAAGCTCCAAATGCGAGTATCCGATATTGGTGATGACGCCAATGGTCGGCTTAT
>JAYVHY010000237.1:0-20483 GCA_043770615.1 Armatimonadota bacterium
GCAACGGCTTCTTCTGGTTTGATGGAAATCGGCTTGGCCAAAGATTCGCTCCTAATGCCCGAATAAACGAGCGCGAACATTTATTTTGGCAGATTTGCGCACCATTTTGCCAGACATATTCGTCTAGCCGGAACTACTGCCTCTAATTTGGCCGTTTCAACGTACAATGAAAAGGATGAAGCGCGGATTTACATTGATAGAACTCTTGGTAGTTATTACTATCATCGCAATCCTTGCCGCGATTCTTTTTCCGGTGTTTGCTAGGGCAAAAGCCGCGGCCAAACAGACCGCTTGCATCAGCAATTTGAAGCAAATTGGCACCGCCATGACACTTTACATGGGAGATAACGACGATATCTTCCCTTATGCGGTGGATGCCAGCGATAAATTCGATCCGAATATTTGGGCCAGTCAGCCAGCTTTTCAAGCTCAAATTCCGTTTATGCTTGAGTTGCCTGACGCCCTCCAGCCATACACCAAGAGCCGAGAAGTATTTCACTGCCCATCTGATACTGGCACTCGGATCTTGGACAATCATTTTCCCGATCCATTTGTTTCGTCTCCATCGCTTTACGCCACGTACCGCTCGAGCTACCTTTTTCGAACTGAAATCGCCTTCAAGTTCTATTCTCAAGACCGATTCCAGCTCCCCGCTGAGATTAATGTGCTCTTTGATGGCGCGGGACACTGGCACGGTAGCGGTCGAGGACTGCAAGCGGGCGACGACACCGCCACCTATTTTGATCTTGTCCGAACCTATCGGTACACAACCCTTATGGGCGATATGCACGTGAAATCGTTGCATCGAGACCAGCTAGATCGACTTTGGGCGACACCTTTGTAATCAGCCTTCAGCTTTCAGCTATCGGAGGAATAGGCAAAGTTCTTTCGGCAAACGGCTTACTCCGACGTCAAGCTGACAACTGCTGAGTCGGCTGAAGTAGGTTCGAGGTATCGAGAGTAGGTAGATTGTTACGAAATGGACTGGCTGCACCCGTTTGGTTTGATCATCAATGGAGTTCTTGAGCGAGGGCTTGAGATCGCCGTTGTGGACGGAATCATTCAAGAGATTCGTTCATCCAATCATAAGCCCGAGCCATTCGTCCTTTCTCCGGCGTTTGTCAATGCTCACTCGCATCTCGAATATCGCGGGATGCTCGACCAAATTGAACATCCCGAGTACTACGAATGGATATATGAGTTGACGCGACTTAAATCTCTCGAAACAGAAGAATTCGTTCGTGAGCAGTGCACGCGAGCCGCTCGTGAGAATGTTGAGGCGGGAGTCGCGTGGATCGGAGAACACTCAGATCGCCCTGGTTCGGCGGAGGCGATGGTCAGACACGGTCTCGGAGGCTGGATATTCCAAGAAGTGATTACCGCTGGTTCACCAGATCCTGCCACCACTCTCACCGACATCGAAGCAAAATTGTTTCGGACAACAAATGTACTTGCTGCGGAAAATCTCTCGGAAGCCAACCAAGTCAAGATGCCTCTTCGGATGGAGAGGCCGGTAAGCGAGGAACGAAGCGAACCGGGTGAGGGGAAAACCACCCGCCTGCGCATCGGCTCGTCCCTCTCGCCTCACGCCTATTTCACCGTCGACCACAATACCCTTCGCCATCTCGGAGCCTCCAACCAACCTTCAAGCATCCACCTTGCCGAGACGGTCCACGAGTCCAACTTCACACATTCCGGAAAGGGACCCCTAGCCGAAAGACGAGATGCTAAAGGAATCAAATACGAAATCTATGGTCAAAGCGTGACCGAAGTCCTCGACGACCTCGGCGTCCTCCGACCAGGAATGCAGTGCGTCCACTGCTGCGATGTCAACCAACATGACATCGAAATCCTCGCTAAACGCGGAGTCACGATCGCCCACTGTCCGCGATCCAATTTTCGACTCCAGTGTCCCAACGCTCCGGTTCGAGAGTTTCTTGACGCCGGGATCACGGTTGGGCTTGGCATGGATTCTCCCGCGAGCGGAGGGAAAATCGACATGTTTGCAGAAATGCGAGCAGCATTATCAACTAGCAATCGACGCGGAAAACCCCTCACCGCCGAAGAAGTCTGGCGGTTGGCAACCAGCGAAGGTTATCGGTCCTTCGGACATCCCGGCCAGACAAAGTGGGATATTTTTGAGGGCTCGGCAACTCCTTTGAAGAGGATCAAGACTAACGGCGCAACAAATTTGAAAGACTTGATCTTGCTTGGTTCACTTTGAGATTGTTTTGACCAAGTGGGAACAACGCATCGCAACGGCATCATATAGTTTTTTCGAACCGAGAGGGTGATCCGATTCTAATTCGCGCCGGGAAGAAACTCTTAGTAGAGTTTTCTTACATAAGAAGTCCAAACGATGAACTATTTTTACCAGACAAACGTCTATATAATTGCTCCTTGAAAATCATCAATGTCGCAACAGCGGTTCCTAGCTTTCCCAAAATTCGTGCCGGAACTGCCTTGCAATCCCGACCAAATCAAGAAAATCGAACACGCATTTAAGAATTTAGATTCAAATCGTTACCAAAGCCAAGAACACTCTTTCTTGCCGATCTCAAAACGAGGGTGCTACATTTTTCAAAAAATAATTAGCGTGTAAACAAGAAGCAGTATACAAAAAACTGTAACGTGCAAAAAATCCGAATTTAGGTTCAAAAGTGACAAATAACCCACCCCTGGTACGTCCCGCGTCCCACCCGCGTAACGCCCACATAAGGCTCCCATTGACCCGCAACGGTTCACCACCAAGACCGCAATTCATGTTTCTGAAATCCCTAATTCACCCCAACACCTGGGACTATTGCCATATGTTGGAACCGTTCGCAAACTTTGACCGTTCCTGAGTAAGATGGTTTCGACTGTGCCACTTGTATCCATAAAAAACTTAACTGTCCGATACGGGTCGTTTGTCGCCTTAAATGATTTCTCGTGCGACATCGAACCCGGCTGTACCGGACTTCTCGGACCAAACGGTGCGGGGAAGACAACTCTTCTTAAAACCATTCTCGGATTTATCAAACCCGCGGCCGGCGGAGGTGACATTCTGGGTTTGGACCTGCAAACCGGCGGAAAAGCTATTCGCCAACGAGTCGGACTCATGCCCGAGCAAGATTGCCACATTCCCGGACTATCTGCGGTTGGCTTTGTTGCCTATGCGGGTGAGCTAGCCGGAATGCCATCTGATCAAGCCATCCGAAGAGCCCATGAAGTCTTAGAATATTCCGGCCTTGGCGAGGCCCGGTACCGAAATGTAGAAACCTTTTCCACTGGCATGAAACAACGAATCAAACTTGCCCAAGCAATGATTCATGGTCCAAAGCTGTTGTTGCTTGACGAACCGACCAACGGACTTGATCCTAAGGGGCGAGAAGAAATGCTTGACCTCATCAAGGATATTTCCCACGGCAAGGGTGTCAATGTTCTTATCAGTTCCCACCTGTTGCCTGATATCGAACGAGTCTGTGACCGAGTGGTCGTGGTTCTCAAGGGTCAACTTGTTTCACAAGGAAGAATAAAAGACTTGAAGGCAATTGAAGGTCAACCACTTGATGTGGACCTGCGAGAAGCCAGCGAGCCATTCCTTGCCAAAATGCGAGAACGAGGCGCTTACGCTGCGGCTCTTACTCGGGCTACCTACCGAGTTCAAGTTTCCGGAACTCGGGAGCACGCGATTGCAACGGTGCTTCAAGCGGCAACCGAGACGAATGCTCAAGTGCGCGGAGTTCGCCTTGCCGAGCGAAGTCTTGAAGATGCATTTTTGGAGGCGATTCAGTCGTGAGCACAACCGAAACTCGAAGCACGTCTCCAATTGCTGATCTGAGTTATCGCCATTACGACGGGCCACTCGACAAAGTTGACCATCGTTGGTGGTGCATCGCTAAGATGACCATGTCGATGGCGACTAAGCGGCGTGGTTTTTGGGGTTGGTCAATTTTCAGTGCCTGGTGGTACATCATTCTGCTGGCGATCTTTTGGTTCTTAGATAACTTAGCCGGCGGTCTTGGTGCCGGCGGAACGGGTTCCAATCCATTCCTGAAGCAGATCATTTGGAAGGATCAGTTTCTCCACGCATTTTCATATTCCCAGTTGATTTTAATGGTCGTCACGTTGCTAGTTGGCGTCGGCACGATCGCGAATGATAATCGCTCGAATGCCTTATTGGTTTATCTCAGCAAGCCGTGTTCTCGGTTCGATTATGTGTTTGGCAAGTGGCTCGGAATCTTTATTCTCATCTCCATGGTTTCGCTGGTGCCGATGATGATCTTTTACGCCTACGGGTTTATGAGCTTCCAGGATTATGGATTCTGGACTCAATCACCTTGGCTGTTCTTGAGGCTCATCTTTGTATCGGTTGCGAGTGGAGCGATTCACGCCTCGCTCTCAATCGGAGTGAGTTCATTGTTCAATCAAGGTCGTTTGGCGAGTGCAACGTACGCAGGAATGTACTTCCTGACCTACATCTTTACTCAAATAATTGCTGCGGTTAATACCGGTGCTGCCTTTAGCGGATCGAAGCCACCCGGCTTTGTTCGGAACCTCTTCTATTGTTCGGTTGATGGCCTCCAAATTGGCCTAGCCAAAGTGATCATTGGAACCAATGGCTCGCAAATCCTTCCCGGAATGGGAATGGCGGGTGGCAATGGCAGAAGGGGTGGTAACCAACCCGCCTTCAATCCGGAAGACATTATTATTCATGCGCCTAGTCTTGGCATGATTATCCCGATGCTTATTTTCGTGGTTGCTACCGGATTTTTAGTTGCCTGGAGCCGAGTCAAGGCTGTGGAGGTCGTCTAATGATTGAAATAACGAACGCTTCCCGCTGGTATGGCCAGATCATTGGCGTCAACGACGTTACATGTACGATTGGACCTGGCATCACCGCACTTCTTGGTATGAACGGGGCCGGAAAAAGCACATTGCTGCGGCTGATCACCGGTCAACTTCAACCGACAACCGGTGATGTCAAGGTATTTGGCCAACAACCGTTTGGCAATCCTGAAGTGTTTAAGCATCTTGGTTATTGCCCTGAAATTGACAATTTCTACGAATACATGAGCGGTCGCGAGTTCGTTCGGTATATGGCTCGATTGAGCGGGATGCCGGCAAGTGAAGCCAAGTTAAGGACCGACGAAATGATCGCGATGGTTGGAATGAAGGATCGTGCCGACCGAAAGATCAAAGGCTACTCGAAGGGCATGCGCCAACGAATCAAGCTTGCCCAAGCGATGGTTCATGACCCCGACATCATTTTGCTTGACGAGCCGTTGAACGGTCTTGATCCGGTTGGTCGGCATGAATTCCTCGGGGTCCTTGGTCACCTTGCATCAATTGGCAAAACGATCTTGGTCAGTTCGCACATTTTGTACGAAGTTGAGCAAATGACTCATTCAATCCTGCTTCTCCATCGCGGACGATTGTTGGCGACCGGAGACCTCGGGGTGATTCGAGATCTCATTGACAAGTATCCGCACAAAGTTCGTATTGAAACGACAGAGCCACGAAAGGTAGCTGCAAGGCTCACCGAAATGGCGAACGTTGTGAGTGCCAAAATCGACGAAAAGAACTCGGAAATTGAACTTGAAGTACGCGATCCGAACGTGTTTTATGCGTCGCTCTCCGCCTTAGTGTTAGAACAAAACATGCCTATTCTCAGCTTTAGTAGCCCCGACAACAATCTGGAATCTGTATTCCAATACCTGGTGGAAGGATGATCGTACCGTTTCAGTTTCTCCTCAAAGACGCCCTTCGATTTCGAAAGATGATCGTTTGGATTCTCCTTTCGATTTGCGCGTTTTCGTTGGCAATTGCCTGGCACCAATTGAACTTTGGTAGCACAACAAAGATTACAGCGACCGACCGATACATCAATGTTGTCAACCTGCTGGTTTTCCGATTGTTGCCGCTAGCATCGGCGATCTATTCGACGATGATTTTGAGTCAAGAAGTCGAGCAAAAGACCATTGTTTACTTGCTCACTCGACCAATTGAACGATGGAAACTACTGGTAGGAAGGTGGGGTGCCACGGTTACCGCGGTCATTGTCATCTCGCTGATGGGAATGGTTGCCACGATTCTCGGTGCGGGCGGATTCACCGCGGTCAAAATCACGTTCTGGCATGACATCTTAGCCATCGCTCTGGGCGCAGCTGCCTACGGTTCGCTATTCTTGTTTGTGAGTTTGATCTTTAATCGGGCACTCATCATCTGCGTGTTGTTTGCGTTCGGGTGGGAAAGCTCGGTTCCTAATTTGGCAACCGGTTTGCAGAAACTTTCGATCTTGGCTCACATGCAAGCGATCGCTCAGCATCCAGATAGCGAAGGCGGCAAGAAATTCCTCGAAGGAATATCTGGCGTCCTAGGCACGAACAACCTGAACCCAACTTCATCGGCTTTTGCTTTGATCGTGTTTTCGGTGGTGATGATTGGACTCAGCGCTTACTGGTTTACGACTCACGAATATATTCCTCGTGAAGACTCAGAATAAATGCCTCCTCGCTTAATTGCGAGGCGGTACCATGGTAAACCAGAGGCAGAGACGATAAATGGCAAGGTTTGAGATTTCCGACGACTATCTAAAGCGGTTCCTAGTGGACCTTTTGGAGACCCCGAGTCCCACGGGCGACACCGAGTACGCAATTGGCTCCATCGAGAGCGAATTGCAGAATCTCGGGATTCCGACGTCGCGAACCACCAAAGGTGCTCTTCTTGCGCATCTCGACGGCCTTCGCGACAATGCACCAAAGGCTCTGACTGCTCACGTTGATACCCTCGGCTTTATGGTCAAGGAGATCAAAGCGAACGGTCGATTAAAGCTCAAAGCGCTTGGCGGAATCATGTGGCCAACGGTCGACAGCCAAACGGTTACCGTCAGTACTCGCGACGGGCGCCAAATCCGAGGTTCAATTGTCTTGGAGAACGGAGCTGGTCACGTCAATCGCGAAGCTGGAACGGTTGCTCGCACTGGCGAAAACCTCGAAGTCCGACTTGACGAGATCACGACAAAGGCTGAGGAAACCCGATTCCTTGGAGTTGAAGTTGGCGATTTTGTCTATCTTGATACGCGAACCGAAATTATGCCGTCGGGATTCATCCGATCTCGATTCTTGGACGACAAAGCGTGCGTTGCTTGTGTCATTGCTGCTCTCGAAGCACTTCAAAAGAGCCAACTAACTCCGGTTCAGCGAACCACAATCCTATTTTCTAACTTTGAAGAGGTAGGACACGGGGGAATGGATGGACTACCGACAGATCTTGCTGAGTACTTGGTTCTCGATATGGCTTGCGTCGGCAATGGACAAAACGGGTCTGAAATGACTTGTTCAATTTGCACCGCCGACGGCTCGGGACCATATAGCAAGGGCTTGACCGACCGACTTCGAAACCTCGCGGACAAACGGGGCATAGACCTCCGACCCGACATCTATGTTTACTACGGTAGTGATGGTAGTGCGTACTGGCGATCCGGCGGGACCGCCGAAGTTGCCCTCATTGGCCCAGGAGTTGACACCAGCCATGGCTACGAAAGAACTCACATTGATGCTCTTCGCGACACCGCTCAGTTGATTGCTGAGTACTTGATCGACGAATAGTGATTGGACTTCTTCGCGGTACGGTCGTCGAGATCGAAGGCAATCTCGTACTTATTGAGGTCGCAGGAGTTGGCTATGAAGTCATCGTTGCCGACTCAGCATTAGGCAAACTCACGCCAAAGTCTGACGTCATGCTCTACACCCGCCAGATATTCAGGGAAGATGGCGTAACTCTCTGTGGATTCCTTGATCGCGGCGAACGAAGAGTTTTTGACTTGCTGCTGGAAGTAAAGGGATGCGGACCAAGGGTTGCTCAAGCACTCATCGGGCAAGTTGGGGCTGACCTAGTCTCAACTTCAATCATTGCCAACGACGCAAAGACACTTTGTCGAGCTACTGGCGTGGGTCAGCGACTTGCCGAGCGGATTATCCTCGAGCTAAGACCAAAGATTGAAAAAGGCGCATTCGTATTATCGGGGGGTACTGCGGTCATTGTTTCAAGTCCGGATCGTGACCTCGTCGAAGCCTTGGCTACCCTAGGTTATCGACGACCGGATGCGGAAATGGTGGCTTCCAAGGTTGATACTGCTTTGGCTTTGGATGAACGAATTAAGATGGCACTACAATTGCTGAAGAAGGGCTGAATTCAGGGTTCAGAGCACAGTTCTCTGGGCACAGAGAAGAACTTATGAAATTTCCGTATTGTAATGCCCGTGCCCTCACCCGGTAGACTAAAATCTACCCACGAATGCGAAACGACGCGATAGATCCAAACGAGTTGCCCGGAGAAACCGATGAGCTTTCACTTCGCCCTCGCTTTCTGCGCGAGTTTATTGGTCAAGAGCAGTTAAAGGGCAATCTCAACGTTTTCATCGAAGCAGCTCGGCAACGAAGCGAGCCGATGGATCACGTGCTTTTGTATGGTCCCCCGGGGTTAGGCAAGACCACGCTGGCTCACATCATTGCCAACGAGATGGGTGCTCCGATTCACGTGACCAGTGGTCCTGCTATCGTTAAGCCCGGTGATCTCGTTGGCATCCTCACCAACCTCGAAGAAGGTGCGGTCCTTTTTATTGATGAAATTCATCGCCTGGGACGAGTAGTGGAAGAGTATTTGTATCCCGCGATGGAAGACCGAAAGGTTGACATCATGATCGGCGAAGGACCAGCGGCTCGCTCAGTCCGAATGGAAGTTCCAGCTTTCACAGTTATCGGGGCTACAACTCGTCAAGGACTGTTAACCGGACCACTTCGAGACCGATTTGGCATTATCAACCACTTTCAGTATTACGAAGAAAAGGCTTTGTTTGAGATCGTGAAACGGTCATCGACCATTCTTGGCTACAGCATCGCCGACGATGGGGCCGAAGAAATTGCCCGTCGAAGCCGTGGCACTCCGCGAATTGCCAATCGCCTGCTTCGTCGTGTTCGAGACTTTGCCCAAGTCGATGACCTTGCCGAGATCCATCAACCTATCGTCCAGAAGGCAGCTCTCGCTTTGGAGATTGACCATATCGGACTTGACCGGGTGGACCGGACGATGCTGAAAGTGATCATTGAACGCCATGGCGGCGGACCTGTTGGAGTGGAAACTATTGCGGCAAGCACCGGTGAGGATCGCCAAACGATTGAAGATGTATATGAGCCATATCTGCTTCAGATTGGACTCTTGCAACGAACTCCGCAAGGTCGATGCGTTACGGATTTTGCGTATAAGCATCTCCAAATGACGCCACCGAAACAGTAGAGGTTATTCAAATTTTTGTACTTGGTTTGCTCGGAATTTTGATTGTTTTGACCACCTTGTGGGATGGTTTCGAGACGATCGTGATGACTCGAAGCGTCAGTCGAAACTGGCGACTGACCCGAGTGTTCTATTTCTTAGTAAGACGACAGTTCTATGGTTTAACTTCAAAAGTTAAGCAGGAACGCTGGCGCAACACCCTCTTGATGGTCTACCCGCCATTGTCGCTGATAGTACTTTTCTCGCTTTGGGGCGGGTTCATTGTCCTCGGTTTTGCACTCGTAAATTACGGATTCAATGCCCAGCATAGTTCTGGATCCCTGGATCCGTTTTCGGCATGGTATTACAGCGGAGTTACCTTTCTTACGTTAGGATTTGGCGACATCGCTCCTGTTGGAGTCTTGTCACGGATGCTTGCGGTTGCCGAGGCTGCCACCGGACTAGTTTTCTTGGCAAGTGTGATCAGTTATCTCCCGGTCATGTATGGCGTTGTTCAGAAACGGGAATACCCCATTGTTCTGCTTGACAGTAAGGCTGGCTCTGATCCATCAGGATTTGAGTTGATCCGCCGCCATGCCGAAGCCGGAACGATGCATTTGCTTCCGGACCTCCTCGAGAAATATGAACAATGGGGAGCTGAGATGTTAGAAGCCTATTTGTCGTACCCCCTAATCGCCTTCTATCGTAGCCAACATGATACTCAGAACTGGATCAAAACATCGGTTGCGATCATGGATGCCTGTGCTTTGATTGAGTCCTGTTTTGAAGGTGAGGACAAAGAGTCTCGTCATCTGAAGTTTCAAGCAAGAGCGACGTTTGCGTCTCTCAGGCATGTGATCGTTGATCTGGCATATATCATCAAGATGCCACCAAAGGAGGACTGTTCACAACGACTTTCTCCGGAAGATTTCGAACTCATCTTAAGCGAACTTAGCGCCTTCGTTCCGGGATTTAGGGGAGAGTTCGGAGATCTTTGTTCGATACGAGCCCTCTATGAACCTTACGGTGTTGCCCTTGGCGAGGGGTTACTCATGGACCTTCCTATTTGGCACCACGCCGTCCGACAACGAGACAACTGGGAAGTTGCCGCTTGGGACGGCGCAAAACATCAGACACCCTAAGGATCAAACACGCTAAGCGAAGAGCGGTGCCAACAACAATGCCGCAGTAAGAGTTGCTCCGTTATGTAACCCATGAAGGATCATGTTCGAAACAAGTGATTTTGTTTGATAAGAAACCGCACACAACATCAAAGCGATTCCCATCAGAACCGGAACTCCTAAAAAGCCTTGTGGATGGATAGATGCGAAAATGAAACTTGAGAGAAGAGCTCCCCAAATCGGCTTTCCAAATGCTTTCGCGAAAGCAGGAAAGAGAATTCCTCGGAAGAAGATTTCCTCCCAGATAGGGGCGATGATGCAAGCCAGAAATGCGATCTTAGCAATCTCAAATGGAGTTGGATTTTTAAGTAGCGCTTCGGAAGCCGGATGACCCCCTCCGGGTAAATACTGAGACAGAGCCGCAGTGAAGAGGATGAAAAGGATAAGAATTGGCATGTTGGCAAAGAATGCCGCAAATGCCCAACCAACCTTCTCCGGAAATTTTTCAAAACTCAGCCCAATTGATTTGGCAGTGATCTTCCAGCCAAAAATTGGCACATTCAAACAAATGGCGATCACAACAAAAATTGGTGCATAGCCTAGAAGTTCAATTCCCGGAACTGACTTCGGTAACAACTTAGCAAGAACGACACTCGACAAAACATATGTGGATATCGTAATCAAAGCGACAAACATGAGTCGCTCAGCTTGGGCCAAGTCTATGTTAGCCAAAGGCAACCCCTTAGGAAGCAATCGACCGGCTTGACGTTGGAAGAGATAGACGTACCAAAGCACCATGCCAATTCCAATGCCGACCATCACTCCAAGCCCAATGACGGCAATTCCATATACTTGGGTAGGATCAAACGTTTTTGAGCGAATTTCCTTGTCGCCAAACGATTCTTTTACTTGGACCGTGGCGAGCTTTTCGGAAACTTCATTGCCATCGATCTGTTTCAAAAGTGCCATTGCCTCTTCTTTCTTTGGCGCCGGCTCGCTAAAGAGCTTGGCGAAGGCTTGATCTTCCGAATTGGCTGACTTCGCCAGGTTCTTGATGTCATCGTTGAATGGAACTTGCCGGTCTTCTTTCCTTAGGACGATTCTCAGCTTTTGAGCGTGAGCGTCCTTTTTGGAAGGCACCAAAAGTTCATCTATTTGCGCATCAAACATGCGAGCATTACGGTCAGATTTAGGTTCAGGCACCATGCTTCGCAAGCTCAGTTGCATTTCCAGCATTTTTTCTTTTGAATTTTCGGTTTTGCTTTTGAGCGGACTCTCCTTGTCGTGAATCAAGAGTGAACTGACAATGATAAAGCCAAACACAAGGATTGAGAGCAACCAAACCCATGGCATTCGGGTCAGTGGTGGGTCCACTTTTTCAGTAGGTAGATCGAACTGGACGGGAGGAACTTGCATCGATTTGTTTTCTACGTCCAGAGTACCGCCGGTACACTGCCAGTAATGCGACTAACGCACATGGTTACTTGCGCTGGTTGAGCGGCTAAGCTGGGTCCAACCCAGTTGACGGAGGTTCTCCGTCAGATTCCGCCAAGCCAAAATCCGAATCTGCTCGTTGGTCTGGAAACACGCGACGACGCAGGGGTTTTTCGTATCTCGGATTCCATAGCGTTAGTGCAGACGGTGGACTTCTTCACTCCAGTCGTCGATGACCCCTATGCATTTGGTCAGATCGCAGCGGCGAACTCGCTCAGTGATATTTACGCAATGGGTGGGACTCCGCTCACGGTCCTCAATATTGCTTGCTTTAATCCTGACGCCGCTCCTGCCGAGGTTTGGGCCGCAATCCTTCGAGGAGGTGCGGACAAGTGCATTGAGGCAGGAGCAACGATTTTAGGTGGTCATAGCGTTGACGACAAGGAACCGAAGTTTGGGATGGCGGTAACCGGCACAATCAATCCTTTGCGGATGTTCGCCAATACCGAAGCAAAATTAGGTGACTGGATCTACCTTACCAAGCCGCTCGGAACCGGGATTGTCACCACTGCCGCTAAGTTTGACGACTGTCCTCCCGAGACTTTAGCCGAAGCAATTGCCAGTATGTCGATGTTGAATGACAAGGCGGCAGAGTTAGGGCATCAGCATGGAGTCCGGTGCGCGACCGACATAACCGGATTTGGTTTAGCGGGCCACCTCTATAACGTTGCTCGAAGCTCAGAAGTTGGGATTGAACTTTTCGCAGGTCGACTGCCAACCTTTACTGGTCTTCGTGAACTGGTTGAAAGGAATAATGTGACGGCGGGGGCTGGTCGGAATGCCGAATTCATGGGATCGGATTTCGTGATTAAAGATGGTGTCCAGGATTGGTTACGACACGTGGTTCTGGATCCGCAGACAAGCGGTGGATTGGCTCTGTTTACTCCGGCTGAGATTCCAGGAATGCGGCCGATTGGTCGGGTAACAGCGGATGACTGTCCGCCAATTATATGGCTAGAGAACGTCTCGTAGCCGTTTTCGCTGAGCGATCACCCGAAGTTTTCTAATCGCCTGGACTTCGATCTGCCTCACCCGCTCTTTCGATATTTGGAGCGCGGCGGCAATTTCATCGGTCTGAAGACCGGTTCCGTTCATTCGGAACCGTAACGACATCACGCTTTGCTCCTTTTCACTAAGCTCAGTAAGAATTTGTTCTAACTCGGTGACGACAGCATCCTTTACTGCTTGCCCCTCCGGATTGAATTCGCCATCGTCTCGAATGATTCCAGAGAGCGTTGTCCCCGATCCATCCCCAATTGGATTGTCAAGGGAAAGAATTTCTTGCGCCGCTGAGATGACCGAAATGAGTTTTCTCTCCGTCATGCCCATGGCTTCGGCAAGTTGGTCAAAAGTGGGTTCTGAGCCGGTAGTGCGCAGAAAATGCTCTTTTTGCTTTTCGATTTTTCTTATCGACTGGGAAATATGAGCGGGTAGGCGAATTGATTTGCCCTTGTTATCGATTGCCCGACCGATTGCTTGTCTGATCCAGTGAGTCGCGTAAGTCGAAAATCGAAAGCCACGATCTGGATCAAATCGTTCGGTGGCTTGCATAAGACCAATTGCTCCTTCTTGGATTAGATCTTCAAGCGGAATTTGGCGGCAGTTGTAGCCTTTGGCAATATTGATCACCAAACGCATGTTTGATTCAATAAGACGTTTTCGAGCGTGCGCATCACCTAAACGGGCTGCTTTTGTAAGCTCAGTCTCCGCTTCCACCGTCAACAAAGGCTCAAGCGTTAAGCGACTTAAATAGCCCGGAAAGCTTTCTTCGTTTTCAAACTGTTTTTGTCTTTGGGCTGACATTTTGTTTCTGAGTTGAGTATGCCCCAATGAGGGATTGCACTTATGACGTATGGCTAGTTCAGCAAGTTCTATGCCAAGGAAGTTTTTTTCTTCTTTATTTTGTTGACGACGCATATTGGAACGATGTTTCGTGAATTATTGTTCTCATCGAACCTGACAGAAAAATTTGTCACGGTCACTTGTGGAGGATGGCAACAAATTTTGCCTCGCACAAATCTATAATTCAATCGGAACGCAATGAACGAAGAGGCTTTGGTTAATCGCCGCATTGCGGATTGGAAACGTCTGGAAGAGTTTTGCGTACTCTCAGAGACAAAAACAAAATCGCTTGGCAACGGAGAAATTCTTGAGTTTGTCAAGCTCTACAAGCGAGCATCCACCGACCTTTCCTTGATAAGAACCCGAAGTGCCAACGAGCCCCTCGCGATGTACCTCAACAGCTTGGTTGGCCGAGCCCACGGAATCTTGTACAAAAAGGCTCCTAAGCCATTTCGAAAATCTGTTTCGGACATGCTTAACAATACGGCGCGAACATTCCGCCGAAACAAACCCTTCTTTTGGGCTTCGTTTCTGATTTTGTTCGGCTCAGCATTCTTTGCTTTTTTCTTGGTCTCGCGAGATCATTCCTACTTAACTTACTTTACAGGAGGAATGGCCGACGTTTTTGATCAATGGAAAAAGGGATCTCATGAGAGTCGCGGGGTCGGAGCTAGTGGCAGTATGACGTTGATGTATGCCAGCCATAACCCGCAGGTCTCGATCATCGAAGGTGCCGTTGGAGCGGGGACAATGGGCTTCTATTCCATCATGCTGCTTTTCCAGAACGGAGCCATTCTTGGCGCACTTGCAAGCGAAATGAACTCCGTCGGCAAATTATGGTTTCTGATCAGCTCTCTCGTTCCCCATGGGGTTCCGGAACTAAGCGGGATCATTTTTGCCGGTGCGGCTGGCTTGCGATTTGGTTGGGCGATCTTGGTGCCAGGAATTTTTTCTCGTGGAGAGTCCCTAAAAAGATCCGCAAAAGATGGGGTGACGATGATCGTCACCGGAGTCTTCCTCTGTTTCATTGCCGCTCCGATCGAAGGCTTTTTCAGTTTTAGTCCGTCGATTCCTCAGGGAGTTAAGTTTGCTTTTGCTTGCATAACCCTTGTCGCGTGGATTTTCTTTTGGTCTTTCTTTGGAAAGGAAACAAATCTCTCGACCGAAGAGTCTGAATCAAACTAAATGCCTCATATAAGACTACAGACAACCAGTGATGTTGTTGAAAACCAAGATTTGGTTGAAATTTTGGAGCGCTTGGTTGCTAAGCTTGCCTCTTTCGAAACAGTTAGCCCACCTGCGATCAAGGCGTACCACAATTTACAGCATACGTGGCTGATTGGCGACGGTGGACCTCATGGTTTCATCCACTGCGAAGTCGCAATTTTGAGTGGTCGTACACAGGATTTGAAAAACGCCATTGCCGACGGGATGTATGCCGAATTGTTGGATTGTTTTTCCGCTTCTCGGGATAGCAAGGAAGCAGGAATTACACTTGAGCTAAGGGAAATGGACAAAGAGACGTACCGCAAGTAGGACGCATTTCTTGGGAAAACACGATTTTAGATTCTAACGAACATCTAACGCAGAGTTCTTGTACCTAAACAGTTCCCAAATAAATTTCAAATACATCAGGCTAATAATCCCATCAGCGAGCTAAGGCTCGCCTTAGGAGAAAAAGCTAATGATCAACCGCAAAAAACTCGTTGCAATGGGCTCGGGCTTGTCATTCACTCTGTTCCTACTTGGGGCATGTGGAGGTTCAAGTTTCGACTCACCCTTTGCGATCATTACTTTGCCAGATGACCCTGGAGCCATACCGTATAAACCCGGAGAGCCTCTACGTGGTCTGTCTGGCACAGACCAAGTTGCCTTTAATGGCGGATTCAATGCCTTTCTTTCACCCGAGGATAAGGCTGATGGACTAGGACCGGTCTTCAATGGAGTGTCCTGTTCTCAGTGTCACCTTCAGGGTGCAATCGGAGGAGCAGGAAACGATCTCCAACTCACCAGAGTCACGCGAATTGGAGGAATTCGAAAAGGAATCTACAGCGATCTAGAAGATCTTGGTGGACCAGTTTTACAAGCCCGCTCACTGAAAGAATTTGATCCAAGTTATCCAATTCCCGGTGAAGTGGTCCCTTCCGCTGCTCAGTTCGTTTCGCATCGAATCACAACGCCGTTGTTCGGGGCAGGACTTATAGAAGCCATCCCCGACGCAACAATAGTTGCTCGTACACTCATGAAACTTCCCGACGGAGTCGCAGGAGTCGCAAATATGGAGCTCAACCCAGAGACCAACAATCTTGAAGTTAGTCGGTTTGGTTGGAAGGCTCAACATTCTAGCCTCAGCGTATTCGCAGGCGATGCATATCTCAATGAGATGGGTATTACCACTCCGCTTTTTCCGGCGGAGAACCTGCCTCAAGGTCATCTGATTGGTGTTGGTCTCGATGTCGCCGGTGATCCGGAAGATGCTGATGATGTCGAAGCCTTTGCCGCCTTTATGCGTTTTCTTGCTCCTCCGACTCGATCGGTGCTGTCAGTCAACGCCAAGAAAGGCGAGGTCTTGTTTAGTCAATTGGGTTGCGCAAACTGCCACTTTCCTTCGATGAATACGGGGCCGAATTCTAACCCTGCATTGGACAACAAAGCAGTGAACCTCTATTCGGACCTTCTTGTTCACAAAATGGGAAGTCAATTGGCGGACGGAATCATCCAGGGCAAGGCCACGGGTGATATGTTCAGAACGGCACCTTTGTGGGGCCTATCGCAGAGGATTCTGTTTATGCACGATGGGCGGGCGACTTCTTATGAAGCCGCAATTATGGCCCATGGTGGCGAAGCCGAAAAAGCAAAGCAGCGATTCATTTCAACGAAGCAAGGCGATCGGTCTGCTTTGAGTGAGTTCTTGAATTCGCTGTAAAACAAAGTGGTCCCGGATTCCGGGACCGCTTCATCAATAATCGTTTGTGGACTACTGGTTGAGTCGCTGCTCAACTGAATTGGTAGTCGAAGGTCGGTCGTTGTTGATGATGTGGTCTTGCATCATCGAGCGCATATCCGAAATTTGGGATTGCATACTCGCAAGTTGTTGCTGAATCATTGGGTCAACCTGTTGTGGTTGGTTGCGGTGAATCAGTTCGGCCATTTTGCGTTGGTGGGTGGTCAAGATTGCAATAATCGGTATTCCGAAAATCAACGCAACGGCAGTAAGCGGGATCATTACTTCGGGAATATCGGCCAATGGCATTCCCCGGCTAAATCCTTCAAGCAAGTCAAACATATTCCTATATTATCGGACGGAGCCATGGATTGGTTTCACGTATCGGCAGGTTCAGGACCAATTTTCTGCCTTGGTTTGGGTTTCGGCAAAATGTTGATACAATCAACGTGATGGAATCGAGTTTGGAAAGTTTGCCAATAGGATCTGACTTTCGGCTATCTAAGTGGCAGCTTTGGTTGTTTCGGATTTTTGTCTATAGCATTCCGATTTGCTTCTTTTGCGTGGCAGTTTATTGCTTGGTAAAGAATATTCCAAACCCTAGATCAATCGTACCCAAATACATTCTAGTTTTTATCATGGGCGTTACCTTTGTTTTGTACGCAAGCTCAGGGGACATGATTCTTCGAAGTCGGAAGTCGACCTCGAAGGAAAGGAAAGGCGTTGTCCTTGGATGTTTTATTCTTGTGGCTCTGTTTTGGATTGCAATCCTTTTGCTTCGAAACAATACTCAATTCAATTTGACGGGCGATGGTGAACCGACTTTTAGATTCCTCTGGTTCTTTCTGGGAATTTGTCATTGGTCAAGTTGCCGAAATAAGCACAATTGTTCTCTGGAGCCTGGGCAATGAGGAGCGTAGATAAGCCGTTGACCGGAATTGGGCTCAAGCTCTTTCGTGCTTGGTTATATGCGCCGTTACCGATGATGTTTCTCTGGCTGGGGGTCAAGTTTCTATTGCTTCGATTTCCCAATACAATCGGGACAATCGGGTTTCTATTGTGTGTCTTGACTGGGGGCGGTTTTATCTATGCCACTTGGAAACTTGAGCGTAGATTGGGACACGCAAATCTATTTGTTGGACCTACGATTCTCGGAATGATTGGGACCGTATTTTGTATGATCGCATTGCCATTATCTTTCTATTTAGTCTCTTTGATTCGATCTAATGGATCGATTGTCTCGGTTGACCTTCACTTTGAGATGTCAATCATGTCTCTCGCAGCGATGCCTAATTTGCTGTTGGTCCTTCCGTTTCCGGCGTCAAAAAAATAGGCTCGCACCAACCAATATGTTTGGTGTGAGCCTACTTTTCTGACTTGAACGTTGCTATTGCTTTTCGAATGTCAACATGACGATCATTTTGCTGAGGATTTCATCCATTTTCTCTTCTTGATCGGTATTGCCTTGCAATCGCTTTTTGACATCAGCCGAGATGTTTCGAGTCATGCTTTTCTCTTTTTCGTTAAGGGTAAATTTCCTTGGCGCACCATTTTCTTTCGAGACTGGTTTACCGTCTTGCTTTACGGATGTTAAGATAACTGTGTTCTTTTCTTGCTTCCATGTCCCTTCGGTTCGTTTAGTGGTCCCATCGGGATTAGCGGTGTTTTGAATGAAAGTTCCGTCGGCTTTGATGACTAGGTCGATTTTCGGGGTTTGGGTTTGAAGTCCGCCAAGGTTAACTCCGGGAGTTTCGGTTTTGACGGTGCCTTTCCATTTTCCGGCGAGATCGGCGCTGGCGATTGAGGCCACGAGGACCAAGAGGGCGAGTGCTATTTGTTTCACATTAGTATTGAGAGAAGTCGAACCGAAAAGGTTGACAAAAAAATACGCCACCCCAATTTGGGCGGCGTATTTCTCTAGTTGGCAATCAGTTCTAAGGCTGAATATTGTATTCGTAGATGTCTTCGATGGTCACGCCTTCTTTGATTGGGGTGCCGAATCGAAGAACTTTAGGAAGGGCTGTTGCGGGGTCAACATAAAGTACGATGACGCTCACGGGACCCTTCAAAGAGAATTTGTCGAGACGTTGGCCGTTGAATTCAACTCCTCGCTCGATCGTCCAGCGGCTAGTGTCTTTGAGTAGATTGATCAAGTAGTCCGCGCTGGTTTGACCAGACCGCATAATCATTGGTTTTTCACCATTTTTGCCGCTGCCAACGACTGCCATCGACTTCGAAACCGAGCCCGGGCCTCCTTTCATTCCTTCGGCATTAAGCATGACCATTCCGCCGCCTTGATGGCCCTCAATGCCATCCTTGGAGATATTCAGGTCTACCTTGGCACCTAATCCTTTGGGGAGTTTGTCGACTTCTTTGCCATTTACAAAGAATCGCCTTGTTGCTTTACCGTTGGCATCCTTTCCTGCTTGAATCTTGACTTCTTGATGATCCTTGCTCACACCGAGGGAGCCAATTTTTACGTTTACATCCCCGGGCAGTTTATCGACTTCCTTACCATCAACAAAGTATCGATTGACTTCTTTGCCGTTTGCATCTTTGGTTATTTGAACTCGAACTTGTTTGCCGGTGCCTCCACTGAGTCCACCACTTAAGATTTGGACATTGGCGTCCATTCCTTCTGGGAGCTTATCAACTTCCTTGCCATCAACAAAGAAGTGTTTGACTTCCTTTCCATTTGCGTCCTTGGTGACTTCTACCTTGATGTTTTTGGAACCTTGCACCCCAGCACCACTAATAGTTAGCGAAGGATTGGCTCCCGATGAAACGCGGATCGTTCCCTTAAACTTCTCAATTTCTGCCATCGACATATCTTTGAGATTGCCGGTCGCATCCATGGTGAATCCCATTTTCATTGGGGAGTCACCTATCTGGATTGAGCCAGTTGGACCACCCTTGGTTTCATTCCCAGCGGAATCATAATAGACAGTGTTGCGGTCCTTTCCGTTGACGGTGGTTTTCGATTGAAGATGTCTTTCGCTTCCTTCGATTGTGAAGGAATTGATGGTGTAATTCTTGATGTCCTGAATTGCCTTGATTACACGTTCGGGCGTGGCTGCGATAACGCGTGGTTGGGCGACGAAAAATACGCCGGCAATTGCGGCGACGGATACGAGAGTAGGCAAGGTTGCTTTTCTGAGGATGCTCATTTTGGATTCTCTTTTGGGTTTCAAGAGAGCCAGGATCAGTTCGGCTTTTGCGTCTGGTCGCGGCTGCTCTTGTCTTAGCGCTTGGATTTCTCGGTTCTTGAGGTGGTTGTTATCTGCACTCATAACGGATCTCCTGGTACGTGCTACCGAGCGATGTTTGCAGTCTTGCTCTTGCGTGATGCAATCGCGATTTTACGGTGCCAACCGGTGAGGAAGTCACTTCTGCAATCTCTTCGATGGTCATCTGTTGAATTTCGAACAACAGAAAGGCTTCTCGAAGCGCTGACGGTAGTGTGTGGAGTGCTGCCAGCAAAGCCTCGCCATCTTCGACCGCTTTGAAACCTGGATCTACTTTTGCAGCCAGCATTTCAAGCGGAAGAAACAAGCGTCGCTTTCGCCGCCATGCAATGTATTCTCGAAACGCGATTCGGCTCAGCCACGTTTTATGGCTTGCCTCCCCGCGATAGCTTGGGAGAGCTTGAATAGCATTAAGAAAGGTCTGCTGGGCGAGATCCTCAGCGGTCTCTTTGTCGCGAGTCAGGTGCCGTAATAGTCGGTAGATATCATCGTAATTTCGATGTACCCATGTGTTTAGCGCCTCAGCATCCCGATTTCTTAGCTTATCCAAGTCTGTGCAAGTTTCGAGATTCATCGTTCTCC
>JAYVHY010000238.1:0-3744 GCA_043770615.1 Armatimonadota bacterium
TAGCGCTTGAACACAGGTAACTCCCAGCTGCGCAGACGTCGCTACCAGTGCCACCCGGTTTGTGTTCCAAAACTACCACGCTCACACAGTGACTTGTCGAAACAGTAAACTTAGCAATGGACTGTTTTTGGGGAACCAGTCATTTCTTGCTTATCCTCGCCGCTACGCAGATTGTCGGGTCAGCGGCCCACACCTAGTTCCAGAGTTAACTCGGCATCTCACGCTGTGGCTCGCCACTTCTAATTCCTCTTACTATTCGAGTGATTCCAAGAGCTTGGATACTTGCTCTAAATTTGTTGAGTCATGAGCAAAGCCAACTAGTCCTCCATCATGATCCATGATAAAACCCCTTTTGAGTTCGACCTCAATTACTATTACTGCCCAGCAGCTAACGAATGCAAGTCCGAGCAGAGCACCTAGGGCTTGGGTCTCTTTCGGCTCAAAGAGGATAACTGGCTCCTCACTCCAACCAATCCGTAGTCCAAGCCGGCTCCACACAATCGAAGCCAGGTGAACGTTACAGGAGCTCGGCCAAACCCCCGTATCGAACACTTGAACGAGCGTAGGTGCGCTTGCCTGTTCGGCAAGATAATTTGAACAATAGCTCCTCTTTCCCGAGTCCTCGCCAATCTGAATGGGGCGGGCTTCCAACCATTCGGAATCTCCGTTCTTGAGTCGTTCCAATTCTGGCAGCCGATACTGTTCGAGCACATTTGACGTTTCACTTGTCGCAAGGCATTTCATGTGCAACGATACTACCTTGATGCTTTCTTTGTGCCAGGCTTCTTCTCCGCCCCGTTGGGTTCCTTTGCTTTTTTCTTACTAGGCCGTTTTCTTTTACAATTTTTGTGAACAGTGCATGGGTACCCATCGCTGCAAACCATATCGCCATTATTGAATTCGTCGCCTGTTGCATTAATCGGGGCCAATAAGAAGCTAAGGCACAGGCAAATCTTCATTACCGCGACTTCCGCAATCGCTGAGCCACCGCCTTTGCCTCCACTCTTATTGTTTTTGCCACCATTCTTTGCCGCATCATTTGGATGGACATCGTCAAGCCCCATGGGTTTCCCTTTATCGCTAAACCTTTGTCGGCTACCTTTCCCGTCGTCTACATCCCAGTGGGGTGGACCGCCTCTAGAGCCAGGATCTCTACTTGCGCTTGGTTGCCTATGATCGCCATCCTTTATTGGAAATTTTGGCCCCCATTTACCACCCCGCTTGTCACGCCCGTCTGGGTTGAACTTCCATCCATTTCCAGGTCCACCTCTTGGAAGCGGCACCGGTGGCTCTTCTCCGGATAATCCAGTGGGGTCCACCATCGCAAGTGGGTTGTTGTCACAATATCCGTACCAGTTTCGTCCTTCCTGGGCCAGATCACGAGTCAGGAATCGGCCTATTTCAGGATCATAGTAACGATGCCCCAAAAGCTTATAACCACTCTCTCCATCTTCCTGATAGCCAACTCCCGCTGCAAATCCCTGCTGAGTCGAAGAGGGATTGGAATGAGCGACGACTTTCCCAAAGGCATCGTATTCGGCTGTTTCCGTTATGAAAGCAGAGTTGGAAATTCCCTTCATCGAACCCAATCGATCTGTATGGATGAAGTTCGTTTGTCCTCCGGATTTTTCGGAAACCCCCGGGACTATCACAGAGTTTCCATCACCAAGCACGGCGTCCGAAACGTCAATTCCGTCCCTCTTGTTAGATCTCGTTCCATTCGAGTTGGACTTTGAAATTCGGGTTCCGATTCCGTTATAACCGTAACTCGTAAAAGGAATACCGCTACCTGACAAGGTGGTCAAGCGCTCGTCGTAGTCCCACGTTAGAGTTCGGGAGCCGATCTGCGTTGGACGTCCGCAGTTGTCATACGTGTAGTTCGTCGTTCCGCTCGGCCTTGCCACTGACATCAGCTTGTCTGCGTCATCGTAGGCGTATTGCTGCAACCCGCCTATTGCCGATTGCTTTGTCAACCTGTTGCCGTTGTGGTCGTATGTATAAAGGTCATGGACTCCAAACTGGTTGCTGGAAATCTCCGACTTCAACTGGTCAATCTCATCGTAGGTGTAGCTGGTGACGACGCTAGAAAGTGCATTTCAATTCAATTATTATGGCAATTTTATGGATTGATCTAATGCAATACAAAATAGAATTGAAATCGGAACCATGCTCACAATTAACCATTTTTTTTGAATTTTGATTACAATAATCCAGCCAGCACACAACAAAACTAGTGTCAAAATTGGAAATGGGTTTCCAAGTCCTTTGAAGAAGAACATTACAATAATATGGATTGCAACGACAAGCGTCAGTTTTAAGCCCAGTTTCATCGCTATTTCCCTAGTTTGCTCTTTGCCATGGCCAAGGTGATTTCTTTGTTACCTTTGGTTCAAACGATTTTGGTAATGGTACCTTCTTGCGTTTCCAGCCTTTACCTTTGTCCTTCCCGAGTCGCTGAAGAAATATAGCTGACTTCCACTTGTTGAATCCGCCACTCCAAGAGACGGTTCTATTACAATAAGCTCCCATCATCTGTGCTTGCTTGTCTCCTTGACAAGCGAATAGCCAAATGCGGTCAAACCCAAGACCATGTCTGGCCACCATCACGTCATCCATGAACGATTCATCCATCACCCATCCGTCATCTTCAGAAGTATTAGGTGCAATTGTTCCACCACCTTCCGTGCCGTGTCCGATATATACAAAAGAATCGGCTCCCTTTAGTGCGCTGACCGCTTCATCTCTGGTCGTTTCATATAGGATTTCGTATGTATGCCCACTTGCATCTAACCATCGTATCAATTGCTGTAGGATAATCTCCTGCTCTCCTTGGTCATACCAATTTGAGTGCTGACCCATGATAATCACAAAGTGATCTAAGCCATTTGGGTCAACAGAGTTTAATGGATTATTGTCACAATAAGCGTACCAATTTCGTCCGTGTTGAACCGGATCCCGACTCAGAAACCGTCCCGTCTCCGGATCATAATACCGATGCCCAAGCAGCTTGTAGCCGCTCTCCCCGTCTTCTTGGTAGCCAAATCCCGACGCAAAGCCTTTCTGTGTAACAGATGGTAAATTGTGTGCAACAACCTTGCCGAACGCGTCAAACTCCGCAGTCTCGGTGACGTTTCCGCCATTAGCCATCCCTTTCATTGAGCCGAGCCGATCGGTCAGAATCGTGTTCGTTCCGACACCAGTTGACTTCTCCGAGATCCCCGGAACCATCGTCGCCACTCCGTCCGACAGAACCGGAGCAGTAACCCCTACCCCATTGCGCTTATACGTTCGTGATCCGTTCGCGTTAGACTTCGTCACCCGACTACCAACTCCGTTGTAGCCATACTGCGTGTATGTCCCGTTACCATTGAGGCTCGTCAGCCGGTCTTCGTAATCCCAGTTCAGGACTCTCGAACCAATATTCGTGGGTCTGCCACAAGCATCGTACGTATAGTTCGTCGAAGCATGGGTCACCCGGGTGACCGACAAAAGCTTGTCCGCGTCATCGTAGGCATAAGACTCAAAGTCCGTATTCGAGTTCTTGCTTGTTCGGTTACCGTTCGCGTCGTAATTGTAAAAGTTTGCAATCCCGCCGCCATTTTCAGTTTTCAACTGGTCAATCTCATCGTAGGTGTAGTTCGTGGCTACAGAATTGACAACCTTCGACATCAGGTTGTTCGCGTAGTCGTAGTTATACGTCTCCTGATGAAGCGCATAGTTGTCCGAGGTTCGAGCGTGGACGAT
>JAYVHY010000239.1:0-3728 GCA_043770615.1 Armatimonadota bacterium
CCTTCACCAACCAGGACTAGGGGTGAATGGGGATCACCCTCGCCAAAAACGACGTTATTCCGTCGTTCGGAAAGAGCACACGACGTGCAACCCAACGCATTCAATCTTAGTTCGTCAAGTGTCATTGCGGATGGCTTCCATCAACTTGTCGTAGGATTCTTCAAGGGTGAGAGGCATGACGCGTACTTCACCAACCGTGGTCATAAAATTTGTGTCGCCGTGCCACCGAGGTACCACATGCCAATGAAGATGAATGGGAATGCCCGCGCCACCCGCACTGCCGATGTTTAAGCCAATATTGAATCCCTGGGGATTAAAAGCCGCTTGAATCCACTTAACCGACTTCGCGGTTAACTGATTGATCTCAAGTAGTTCTGCATCGGTCATGCTCGGTAAATCATTGGTCTGACGGTACGTCGCAATCATCAAGTGACCGCTGGTGTAGGGATAGGCATTTAAGATGACAAAAGCGGTCAAGCCTCGAACTAAAATGAGATTCTTGCGGTCATCGTTCGCGGCCGGCAAATCAACGAAGATATTCCCTGAGCCGCCATCAGCCTTTTCGATGTACTTCATCCTCCAAGGTGCCCAGAGATTCTCGTTCATAACGACTTGGTTAAATGGACTTTGCCATGACGATTGCTTCCGCGACTTCTCGCATTGACTTTCGAAGGTTCATTGACTGGATTTGAATTCGCCGATAGGCCTCAGCTTCCGTCATAGTCTGAGATTCCATGAGGATGCCTTTCGCCTTGTCAATTGCTTTTCGTGCATCTAAACGCTCCGTAAGGCTCGAAACTTCTTTACCGAGCAAGATATTTTGCTCAAACCGAGCCCGAGCAACCTCAATAGTTGGGGCAAGATCGCTTGGCTTGAATGGTTTAACCAGGTAGGCAAAGACTCCCGCAGCTTTTGCGCGTTCAATCAATTCTTTATCGGAGTAGGCCGTTAATAGGATTGTGGGAGCGATATTTTCTTCTGTAATAATGTCGACGGCTTCAATGCCGTCCATGATCGGCATTTTTACATCCAAGATACAGACATCCGGCTTGAGTTCACGCGCCATATCTACCGCTTCTTTACCGTTGCCAGCCTCGCCAACCACGTCATAACCGAGGCTTTCCAGCATTTGTCGCAGATCTAAACGAATGATCGGCTCATCGTCTGCAATGAGAACTTTGATTTTGGACATTTCCTTAATTGAGAACCTTAGCCTCTCCCCACAGAGACGGTAATAAAGGATTCCCGAGTACTAAAGATACCTTGTCAAGGCATTCGAAACCTCTCAAAGCACCGTGCATTGGATAAACTGTGCCATGGCTTCCGCGGACCTTTGGTTTCTTGAAAACATTATTGACTACGCGGGAATCTTCCCTCCAGCGGCTCTTCCGGCGAGAGTGGCTCTCGAAAGCTATCGATCGTATCGCTCTGGTCCTGAGAACTGGATTCTTGGCTCGCTTGCTTGGTCATGTAGCACCCTCGACGAATTAGGGGCCATGCTGACTCCCAACGATGAAATTGAGTTGGCTCTGATTGGTCGCCCCAGTACCGATTGGGGAACCTGGCAGGACGCTCGGTTGCAGGATGTGGAGGATGTAAACCGCCTATTAGAAAAATGCCCTGGCGTTGCTGCCGCGACCTACGAATCACGACTCGATGACCTGAGCCGGGTAACGGATGCCATAAACTCACTTCGATCGCTTGGAACGGAAACCGACATCTACTTTGAATTACCATGGGATCAGCCCCTGGATGATGCTTTGGCTGAACTGGCAACTCAAGAGTGGGCGAGAGTGAAGTTTCGGACCGGGGGTAAGACGAAAGAAGCCTATCCAACTCCGATTCAGCTCGCAAACGCCATCAAACAATGCATTGACCTTGAAGTTGAATTCAAATTGACCGCTGGCCTCCACGAGCCAATTGCCCATATCGATGAATCCAACGGAGCCTTTTCCCATGGTTTCTTAAATGTGATCATGGCAACGTCGGCGGCGTACCAAGACGATGCATCCGTTGAGGAGCTCTCAGGAATTCTCGAATCCAGTGATGCATCACTGTGGAGCGTAAAAAAGGGTCTTTCATTCGGCGAAAAGAGCCTGAGTGAAGACGATCTCAACAATGCCCGATCTTTCTTTAGTTCCTTCGGATCATGCTCGATATTAGACCCTTTGCAAGGGCTTCAACGTCTTCAATAATAATCAATGTTCATTGTTCCATCTTCCGCGCGTTCGTGGGTTCCAGTCGACCCCTTGTCGCATTTCTCAATTCAAAATCTGCCGTTCGCCCTTTTAGCACCAGCCGGACGTAATGTAACGCTGGCAACCGCAATTGGCAATTATGCGGTTGACCTAACTGCCCTTCGAGAAGCGGGAATACTAGAGGTGCCACGAACAAGCGATCTCGATTCATTTGCGGACTTCACCAAAGATGATCTTTCTGAGCTGAGAAGAAGAATTTTCGACATCTTTGAAGAATCCAACCCTCGCCTTCGAGACAATGAAATCTTGCGCCGCGGGGCAATGGAGCCTTTGGAAAGTGCTCGATTGCTTATGCCGATGAAGCCGACGGCATTCGTGGACTTCTATTCGGGAATTCATCATGCATCAAACGTCGGAAAGATGTTCCGCCCAGATATGCCACCCCTCCTTCCAAACTATCGGCACATTCCCGTTGGTTACAATGGGCGCGCCTCGAGCGTCGTCGTCAGCGGTACGCCAATTCGACGGCCAAAGGGCCAAACCAAGGGACCAAACGACGAAAATCCTAGCTATGGCCCAACAAAAGAATTGGATTTTGAACTAGAAATGGGGTTTTTCGTTGGTAAGCCGAGCGCAATGGGAGAGACCGTCCCAATTTCCGAGGCCCCAGACTACATTCTTGGCTATGTACTTGTGAATGACTGGTCAGCTCGTGATGTACAAAGGTGGGAGTACGTGCCGCTTGGTCCATTTCTTGCGAAAAGTTTCGCCACATCCATTTCGCCTTGGCTGGTAATGCCCGACGCATTGGAGCCGTTTAGGGTTAAGGCGATCGAACAAGATCCTGCGCCCTTGCCTCACCTTAAGACCAAAAAACCGCTTACCTATGACGTAAAACTTGAGGTTCAATTGAAATCGAATAAGATGGACCAGCCACAAATGATCTCGACTTCGAACTCAAAGTACCTTTATTGGTCGTTCGATCAACAGATTGCTCACCAGGCTTCAAACGGAACTCCACTTGGTTGGGGTGATTTGTATGCAAGTGGCACGATCAGTGGCCCGCTCGAAGGCTCGTTCGGGTCCTTATTGGAACTCACTTGGAAGGGTAGCAAGCCAATTTCAGTTGGGGCAGAGGAAAGGACGTTCTTAGAAGACGGCGACACGTTGATCATGACCGGATACTGCCAAGGTAATGGCTTCCGAGTGGGGTTTGGTAGTGTCTCAGGCGCAATTCTGCCTGCTTGAGAATCCAAATTGGGAACTTAGCTAGCCAAATCGTCGGCTTGACGCTGAAAGACCTGGTGAACAAATTCTGCTACGGCCATTCGTTCGCCATGGTTGTCAGGGACAAAACGGACGCCCGCACTAAAGAGTTCTGAATTATTGACCGTCGTGGCGTGACGGATCTCACCGCGAAGATCAAGAGTATTGCCGTCCATACAGGCAACGTGGATGAGACATCTTGTTCCAGAGATGAGTTCGGCTTTCGATCGAATTTGGATTCCGCCAAGCCCGATGTCAGTAATC
>JAYVHY010000240.1:0-8393 GCA_043770615.1 Armatimonadota bacterium
GCGGTTGTTTTGGCTTGCTTCGCCTTAAAAGCGTCTCCGCTTCCTGACGAGGTTTTCTTGGGTTTTCTATCTCCGATGTCGTTTTACACTCCTTGTTTACGAATCCGTTGACTCGATTTCTTAGGTGCGAGTTTGCCAACGGTTTGTTCTTTACTGCCTGACGAGTTGGGGGCGTTGCCCTTTAATTTCTCGAGAGCAGCTTTGATGTCGGCTTTTGAAGGTCGATCCATAGCTTAAGTTACTCCATTCCCGGACAAATGTTGCTTATTTTGTTCGAGGAAGCATGTTCCAATCTGCAAATGCTTTGACCAAAGCAACCTGAGCCGCTCGCTCCTCTTGTGGTGCTGCCGGTCCTCCACTGACCGCAGTTACGAGCGGTGTAAGGAGAATTGCGCCGGCAACTCTGAGTACATTCGACTTCTCATCGCTACGACCTGTTATATTTGTGCGGTTGTAAATTACGTTGCCGGTTGCCACGTCCAAAACATAAACACTGACTGTGGCCGTGGAAATTGTTTTTGGACCAGCATTTACCCAGATGCTTCTGGTGTGCCACGAAGTTGTTCCGTAAATAACGATGTTGGCGCGTAGATTGTCTCCAAAAGTGCGCAAAGTTGAAGTGTTAATCATGCTTTTGACTGTAGGAATTCTGTATTCCGCCACAGTCCAGTTTGAATGGGCAACTTCGTAAGAAACTGTCGCATAGTTTGCCTTTTGGGCAATCTCAGAAACCGTTCTATAAATCGACTTCCTAGCGGTATCCGTACCCTTTTCGAACGCCCATGGATAGGCAATTGCTGAGCCAGAAACCGAGTTCTGGACTTGATTGCTAATCTGGAACGGCTTAGTAGGTGAAGCAGACGCTGCCGAAAATATGACAAAACCTGCCAAAGTCGTCCAATTAAAATGCCTTGTATTCATGGTGAAGGATGTCCTTTCTGATCTATGGACCTCCAATTTAAGTCGATCCATACCCCTATTGACTCCGATAGGTTGATCTCATTACCATCCATGAATCAGTGGTCACGATTTGTCCTTTTTGAACTAAGGACCACTTATTGTTATTTAATGAGCGAGGGAAGCTTTTTCTGATCAAGAAAATCCGTACGCACGATGCAATTAGCCAGGCCGTGGTCCAATAACGGAACTCATACCGATCGCCGCCTTTCCAACTTGCTTGGTTCCATTTCCATCGAGCCAACTTACGGAAATTTCCTTGCCAGGAATTGATCCCTGGTATAGATACGGTGGAATAATCAGACCAAATGTGAAAGCAATATCTTTGTTCGTATTATTGTCGCCCAGTACCTTTCCATAACCTCGACTCAGCATGTTCTGCGAGGCGACAAAGATTTGATTGGGGTCCGGGCTCGACAACAAAGTGGCTTGATTTTGCTGGGTATTCAGAAAGATATTTCTTGCCGCGTAGATCTGAGACATCTGGAAGTTGATGAGCATCACTGGTGATGAAAATGGCGTGGCGACTGTGTTGCAAAAGAGGTACAAGTTGCCGTTCCTGGTCCCAGATTCCTTACCGAAGAACATGACGCCTCGATTCCCCTGGCAGTTCGGGTCCTTTACTATTCGATTGCCAATCAGCACAGCGTTTGAGTTCGGGCGAACCGTATCCCACGCTTCGGGCAGGTCGAATTCTCGATTTGCCGAATCATGGATGTAGCTGGCTTCAACTTGAAGAAAGTGAGTTCGGCTTTTGACGTTATGCCCGGTAAGTGAATTTCGTACTTCGCAATGACTTAGGTAGGCGCTAGTTCCTCCAAGATAAAGGTTGTGGTTAAAGCCAGGATCACTTAAGTTGCCGTTTCGTTCGATCAGGCAGTACTCAATGCGCTGGTTTGAACCTGCGGTTGGGTTATTGTCTTGACCGTTCGACATGATTCCCATGTCGTTGCCATGAATAATGCAATCGCTAATGGTCACATCATTGGCGGCTTGAATTCGGACTCCAGCGCCGTTAAACGCTTGGTTGTGGGCGTCTGACAGGTTTAGGTTCTCTACTTTTGCACCCGAACCTGTTGGCTCAACTTGAATGATAGCTCTCGGCACTGAACCCGAACCTGAATAATCGAATCCGGTTCCTCGTACTGGTACTGGCTGATTGCCGACGCCACGAATCGTGATTGAATGAGTTTGAATTCGGACCGCAGTGCCTGGATATCCAGATGGATCGGGATAAACCAAGATCGTATCGCCGGTACTAGCAACCGCAACCGCCGCTTCGATTCGGGCGAACGGTTTGCCTGGTCCAACTTCGAGACTTGAACATCGGATTGTCACGGCGAAAAATATTGGAACCATTGAGTCTTCTGAACTCTATAGTAGCGATCAACAGAGTATGTGTCAAGCCAGGTCTATAATACATTTGGAATCATGTTAGGAGTATTTGGGTTAATCGTCATGAATCTTTTGCCGGAAAATCTGACGTGCAGCTTCGAAATGGTCCTATCTTGACAAAACAAACTCCGGCTCCGTTGTACCGAGATCCGCCTTTTGATGGGGCAGCTGACCCGGTTTTAGTTTGGAACCCGTTCGTCAAAGCGTGGTGGATGCTCTACACTCAGCGGCGAGCCAAAGCTGAGGAACAGGGAGTTGCATGGTGCCACGGAACTGAGGTTGGTGTCGCTGAATCTAAGGATGGCGGTTTCACCTGGGTCTATAAAGGTACTTTGCCGCTTAGTCACCCCGATAAGGGCTACTCATTTTGGGCGCCAGACATCGTTCGGGATAAGGCTGGTCTGTATCACATGTTCGTGAGCTATGTTCCTGGTGAAGCTGATACCCATAAGGATTGGGGTGGGCATCGATATATTCTTCACTATTCGTCGAAGAACTTGAGTGCTTGGAAGTTTGAGCGTAGAGTCCCATTAGAGTCTGACTATTGTATAGATCCGTCGCTTGTTCAACTGCCGAACGGGTCTTGGCGCATGTGGTACAAGGACGAAGGACATGGCTCAAAGACTTTCGTCGCCGAAAGTCTGGATTTGAAAACCTGGAAACCGGTGAATGATCCGGGTGTCTCAAAGCTTTACGGCGAAGGTCCCAAAACATTCCAATTCAAAGGATCCTATTGGATGATTAAGGACCCGAACAGTGGTCTGGATGTTTACAAGTCACCTGACTTGGATGCATGGAAGTATCAGCGAAAGATTCTTGATAAGCCGGGCAAGCGAAACGATGATGGAACGATTGGGAAACATGCCGATGTGGTGGTATGTGGTGAGCGAGCTTTCATCATTTATTTCACGCACCCCTATGGGCAGGAGTTTCCGGACAAAGATGGCTTTATGCCGCTGCCCGCCAAGATTTCTGCGGTTCAAGCGGCGGAATTAGAAGTCAAAAACGGCAAACTGGTTTGCGATCGGGATAAGCCGTTTTTGATTCGGCTTTCGCCGCCGAATTAAACAAACTGAATCCAAGCTCCGATCAAGGCTACAATCGATGCCCTGTTTTCGTTGAGATATTTATTATGGTGAATGACAAGCAGGGCTCGATCTTTTCCTAACCACTGAAGAAGTTCAGCGGGATCGGAAATTTTTGTAGCCTCGGCATTCTCCTTCACCTTAGCTCCCAAGTGAATGACCAATTCGATTCGGTCTAGGGCGCGCTTATTCAGAGTTAAGAACCACTCCGAAGTTCGGAAGCTCATTGAATTCCACTTGATTCCTTCTGAAATTCTTGGATCAACTGAGAGGACCAGTTCACGGACCGCCTGGATTTCCGCCTTCAAAGGGTGATCAAGGCTGTTTAAGAACTCGTCAATAAGGGGGTCACTTGGCAAAGGATATTCCTGCAGCTTCCATAGCTTGCTTCAAGATGTTCATAACTTTGGGTCCCATGCCATGCAACTCACTAACTTCTTTCTCCGTGAACCGGGAAAGATCCTCTAGATGCAACACCCCGGATGCGTCAAGCGCACGTTTAGCCGGAGCCGAAGTTTTTGGTATTTCAGTCATCACTTACCTAAGCCTTATCATATGCAGCTTGAAGATCGCCAACTTCAATCTTCTTCATTTGGAGCATAGCCTGCATGACTGCGTGGGATTTGGCTGGATTTTCGTCGCCCATCAATCGTCCGAGAGCAGTAGGAATGATTTGCCACGAGAGTCCAAATTTGTCTTTGAGCCATCCGCACATCTGGATATCTCCACCATCCCCGAGCCTTTCCCAGTAATAGTCAACTTCCGACTGGTCGTCACAGCTGATGAAAAACGAAATTGCTTCGGTGAATTTGTAAATTGGTCCAGCTTGGAGCGCCATGAATTTCTGGCCGAGAATTTCGAAGGTGGCCATCTTCATGGAATTGCCTAGATCGGATATGCTGGTGACTTTTGCGTCCTTAAACACGGCGAGATAGAATTCCATGGCCTCTTCTAGATTGTTGTCGAACCATAAGAATGGTGTTAGTGTTTGCATTGTTTATTCCTATTGAGAGAGAAGGTGTTCTAAATTGTTTAGGGCTCCAGTCCAGCCACCGATGTGACCGTCTCGAGATGACTTGGTGGAAATTCTTTCGTGGTAGAGGGTCATTTCGGTCCTGTTTGAATCCAGTTCCTTGAAGGTTACGGTGACCTGAGACCCTTTCGCCGGATCTCCACCGACTTCCCAATCCCACGTAAAAGCAAGTTTGTCGTAGCGGGACACTTCGAGATACGTGCCGACTGCACGGTGCTCGCTTCCATCGGGTTCCACCATGTTAACGACATACTTACCGCCAACTTGAGGGTCTGATTTTGCATAGGTTACGGTCATTCCTTCGGGGCAGTGCCAAGCCATTAACTGATTTGCGTCTGTCCAGGCTTCGAAGACTCGACGTGCGGGGGCGCGAAAAGTGCGAGTAATTGTTAGTGAAGGTTTATTCACCAGGTGCCTCTAGGTGTCGTGTCAGCGAGTCAAGTTGGCTATTCCAATACTTCTCGTAGAAACTTAGCCATTGAGCTGCGTCTTGAAATCCGGTTTCCGCGAGTCTCGCAAAACGTTCCTTTCCACGCTTCTCAGTTAAGAGTAGGCCCGCCCGCTCAAGGACTGCAAATTGTTTAACAACCGCCGCGATGGTTAATCCATATGTTTGAGCTAGCTTCCCTGCGGTTTGCTCTTGGACGGAAGCTCTCCTCAATATGTCCCTTCGGTGTTGGTTGGCTAATGCCTGAAAAACATTATCCAAATCGCAAGCTTGCTCAACCATTTAGTATAGTATACCAAACAGTTTACTGATTCAGCTTTTATTGTTCCCAGCTGTAAGGATTGTTTCCTTTCGCCCAGAGATACGAAACCAGTTGACCAGTGTGATAGGATTCATGCCGGACTAGGTATCGGAGCATCTCACTGAGTGGCACTTGCACAAGTTCCATGTAGCTCGCTGTATCAACCGAAACTTCGATACTTGTTACTAGGTCTTCTTCAGTTCTAGAATCAAGAAACTCTAAGGTCTCCGCGCGGACTTTCGTGAGCATTTCAAGGAGGTCTTTGACCGTATTCAACGAATCCAAGTCTTCTTCAATTTTTGAGTAAGGGTGGCGAGGCTTTCCGAGCAGCCGATCCATAATTTGAATCTCAGTTCCGATGATTTCATTAATTTGCCCTTTGATTGTTCTCATTCCTTCACTTGGTGCCCAGTTGAGAATTTCATCGCTTAGATGAGGAAAGACTTCGGCTAGCTCTTTTCGGGTTGAAAGGAGACTGGCTCGAATAAGATCAGCGGTTGAATTCACGCTTTTCCTACCCAGCGAAGGTCAAATCCAGATTCAAACAGTCGGTCTCGGAGTTGCCCCGTATGTTCTTGGATATGTCTCAGGTTGACTAACATGTGATCAAGCTTTGGCATCGTGTACCAAGAAAAACCGCTTTCTTGACTATCCAAATCGAGCGTTTCAATTTGATGATCTACCATCGCATCTACGAAAGCGATGTATTCAAGAATTTCTTCCTTCGAGGGTGGAGCCACCTCGGTGGCATCCTCAAAAATGTTCTCATAGTCGGTCCGGTATTTGGGCCACGGTTCGAATTCTTCGTGAGTCTGTAACAAATACATGTGACTGTAATAGAGGGTGTGATATGCCATCCGCCAGAAAGTTCGCGGATGTTCGCCTGAATTCCATATTGCTTCGGGGCAAATTTCGATTGCCGATCGCATCATTGCTAATGAGGCGTGAAACTGACCCTTGAGTGCGCCTTTGATGTCCATTTAGAAAATATACCAGACAAAAGTATACTAAGTCTTGGCTCGACGATGAGTCGAATGTTTACGATCCGATCTTCTGCGAAACTCTTCGATTGGACGGGAAAAGGACTACACATTCAGAAAGTTCATTCAAATTCACCACAGCCGAATCTAACTAGGCATCTACCCGAACCGACAAAAGCCGAACCGGAAGTTTAGAATCGGGATGCGGCATGTAGGAGTGTGGTTCCGCACTCCAAAAAGTAATGCTCTCGCCCTCTTTAAGTTCCACGCGATGTTCGCCTACGCCGACAATTGCGGTTCCTTCCAAAACAAAGACATGCTCTTCCCCGGCATGAGATCTGGTCTCGCTTGGCGACGAAATCTCTAAAATGGTTGGCTTTATTCTTCCCTGCTCAAGGCGACTGCCTAGGATGTTGAGCGGCGTACTTCCTTCAATCTTTGCCCGCTCATTGGGGTCATTTTGGGCGGCTTCAGAAAGTAAGCCTTCATCAAATCGAGCGAGGTCGAACCAACGGTCGTCTCCCTTTTTGTGAGTGGCATAAGGTAACCCGTCGGCGCTTCCCGATTGAACAAGGTTTTCCAGATGGAGCCCCATCACGGTTGCAACCTTAAGGTAAGTGCTTCGTCGGGAAGTACGTCCTGCTTCAACCTGAACAACGGACGTCTTACTGATACCAGCCAGATCAGAGAGTTGCCGAATGGAAAGTCCTTGTTGCAATCGAACCCGTTTAAGTCGCGTCCCCGCAACAAGCCGTGCTTGTTCTCCCCATGTTCCGCTCTCAGCCGCCATGATCCTATTTTGACACTAAGGGCGCCAGCATCGGAGTGTAAATGTCAATATTGAACTTAGGACATTGTTACCACGTTTGATACTGAGTACCATCAAGTGCTCGCGCTTTGCTCGGAAAAAAATAGGGGCTCGGGTTATAGGTTTGGGTTGAATCGAAAGTCCAGTCCGTCGTTGCGGTAACGCCGAAACCATTGTTGTAATTGCTAGTTCCCGTGATAGGATTTTTTGGAATCTTGTCAAGATATGGACCATGCCAAGTCGATGGATCTATCGTTATGTCGGCCCATGCAACACCCATTGGACCTCGCTTCTTTCCATCGGCAGGAGCCGCCTTTCGGACCAGATCCGATATCTCGACCACTGCGCCAGTATCGTGCTCGCACCTGTCTCCTGCCGATCGGATGATCGCTAGGCATTCTCGCAACGTCGCTTCTTTTGCACGCTGGGAAGAATTGGCGAATTTGGGTATGGCAATTGCCGCAACAATCGAAACAACAATGATAACGATAAGTAGCTCAACGAGGGTAAAACCGATTTTGTGTCGAGAGACCAACATCCCACTCAATTGTCGGAAATTACTGGGTCAAATTTTAGACGTGGTTTTATTTCGCTTTTGGCTACCATCGCCGATACGGGAGTCCGTTACTTCCCTCGGCGGTACTCGGAAAGTAGTAATAACTTTTGTTAAACGCTTGCGCAGAAAAGTGTGTCCAGTCGGCTGTTCCGTTTCCACCGGAGATATAGACACTGGTGCCGGTAATTGGGTTCACAGGAATTTTTTCGAGGTAAGGGCCGTTCCATGTTGCAGGGTTCAGAGCGATTTTTGTCCAGGCAGTCCCCATTTGCCCCCGCTTCCAACCCATTGCGGGCGGAGTTGATTTGACCAAGTCAGTAACATCGACGGTTAGCCCCGTATCAGCTTCACACCGATCTCCAGCTTGGCGAAGAATCATGAGGCACTTCGATAAAGTCGATTCCTTCGCACGTTTACTTGAGTTGGCAAATTTGGGAATGGCAATTGCCGCGACTACTGCCACTACAATAATGACGATAAGAAGCTCAACCAGCGTAAACCCGTTCCGTGCAGTTTTGTGCCTCCCCACACTCAGATATTCGGTATGCGATATGCTCTAACTTAGGTTCAATCACACGGAAAAACACCCGTCATCAACAAACTGATGACGGGAGATTCCTTCTTGGCTTAAGCGACCTTTCGCTTCCGCCTTAACAAGAGTCCAATTCCACCCAACATTACAATGAATGTGGTTGGCTCAGGAACTGGTGAGAACCCGCTTCCCGAAAGGAAATAGGCCCCCATATTGAAGTACCGGGAGTCTGGCTCATAGCTTGAAATGTAATCACCGTAGCTCACAACTTGAGCGATGTATTGACCGGCGGCTAAGC
>JAYVHY010000241.1:0-3725 GCA_043770615.1 Armatimonadota bacterium
AGTTCAAGCTCGGAGAGGCACCAAACCCCTTCGTTGTCCTTCATCAGGTCAACTCGGGCGTACAATATTTCGTCCTTTATTGGCTCGATCAATTCCCTCGCCATCGCTTCAAATTTTCCAACTTCAAACGGTCCGTCCACTCTTTCTTCCTGGCCAGCAAAGCGAGGATGTTTGACAATCCGGTGACTTGGCTCAGATCCGATAAAGATAATCGATTGCTCACCATCGGTATTGACCGATTCGAAATATGGTTGAACCATAAACATCCGGTCTTGACCCATTGATGTTAGCCAAGCCATGGCATCTTGGAGTTCGTTAACTTCAAAAAACTGAGTGTCCATCGAACCAGCGCCGATCGCTGGCTTGATCACCGATTTGCTTGTAAGCAATTCGGGGAGACTCTTGGCGTCTGAAGAATTAATCCACTTTGTCGGCACCACTTTGATGCCCCGATCGGCAAGGCCAACCAGATAGCTTTTGTTCATATTAGCGAGCATGAGCTTGGGCGGGTTGAGAAGCGCTGTCCCTTCGCTAACGCGGCCAATCCACTCTGCAAACTGCTCGGAATAGTCGGGGTAGTTCCACGTCGAACGAACAATCACACCGTCAAAATCAGACCAATCAATCGTCGGTTCGTCCCATGCAACTAAGTGGGTTTCGTGACCACGACGTTCAAACGCATCAACTACGATGGCTTCGTCAACGTCTGGTTCGGGGATGTTATAGCATGTGGCAATTCCGATCTTCATGAACGCTTATAGTGTACTGAAGAGACCTCTCGCAACATCTTGGCTGCTTGCTCGGCAGTAATATCTCGTTGCGGTTCTCCTAACATTTCGTATCCAACCATAAACTTCTTGACCGAGGCAGATCGCAACAAGGGCGGATAGAAGTGGGCATGCACAGTCCAAGCGTTTGGTTGAGCAGAATTCCGAGGAGCATTGTGCCAACCCATGCTGTATGGAAAACTCGTCTCAAAAAGATTGTCATACCGAACCAAGAGGCGGGAAATGATGGAGGCCAAGTCGCTCTCGACCTCGACCGAAAGCTCGTTTAGCGATGGAACAGAGATTCTCGGTAACAGTAAAATCTCGAATGGCCAGACCGCCCAGAAAGGTACTACTGCAAGCCAGTGCTCAGTTAACCCAACAATTCGTTCACCGAACTTCAACTCTTCATCGACAATGCACTGCAGCATGGGGATACCGGATTTCTCAAAGAAGGCAACTAATGACTTTTCTTCCTTTGCCGCCAAGGTTGGAATGGCGTTGCTCGCCCAGATCTGTCCATGAGGATGGGGGTTGGAACAGCCCATTACTGCGCCTTTGTTCTCAAAAATCTGCACCCAATCATAGTTATGGGCTAACTCCGCATACTGGCTTCGCCATACCGAAACAACTCTCGATATCTCCAAAGTTTTCATCTCAGCCAGCGTCAAATCGTGGCGAGGTGAAAAGCAGATAACCCGACATTCACCCTTGACCGACTCCGCTTGAAAAAGCGGATGCCCGGTTGGGTGAACCGAAAAATTATCAATCGTAAGTGCCGCAAAGTCGTTCGAAAATACGAATGTTTCAAGGTAATTTGGGTTTTTATCGCCGCTTGCTCGCATATTGTTGGCGCATAAATAGCAGCTCGGATCATGAGCCGGTCGGCTCTCACCAGTCAGAGCTTCTTGTTGACCTTGCCACGGTCGCTGAGTACGGTGAGGGGACACCAATACCCATTCTTCCAGGAGTGGATTATATCTTCGGTGTGGCAAGCGGTCTAAGTTCGTCAAATCAATTCACAAGCTTGATAATCGAGGAGGATTCTCGGCGTAGTACTTGCATCTGTTTGGATCAAGACAACTAAGGCAAAGTCTACCTACGCCACAAAACCTGAAGTTCAATGCGTAGGACTGAGAGAAAGAACTTGTCGAATACATCTGACGACAAAACCAGGATCGAGTTATGAATAACCCTGGAATAAGTGACATAGAATTGCGAACCGTGAAACCTGAACTACCGGACAACTTGAATGAAGCTGAAATTGCCTATGATATACTCGCCAGACGCATGGGTACGGAGCCTTTTGTTTCAGATCTAGAAATATTGGTTCGCAAGTGCAAGGCTGGCGATTCAGCCTCCTGGGGAGTTCTCGTGGACCGATTTCAGGCTTTGGTCTGGTCGTCAATCTATCGGGTCGGATTGAGAAATGAAGATGCCGAAGACACCTTCCAAAAGGTCTTCTTGATCCTATACAAAAACCTCGATCGAATTGATTCTGCTCTAGCCTTACCTAAATGGCTAGCAACGACAGCTGCCCGGGAGTCTATTCGCCTCATTCGACAGAATAGAGATAAGTCAGCCATTGCCCTGGACGCGATCGATAACCTCGACGAGTTGATTGCATCAGAAGAATCGTCGGTCGAAGAAGTAATGTTGGCCGCGGCTCAATCAGACGCAATTCGAAACGTCATCAGTTTGTTACCTGGGAAGTGTCCGCAGCTTCTGACGATGCTTTACTCCGAGGAGGAAAGTACCTATGAAGAGGTAAAAGATCGCTTGGGTATTCCGTCGGGATCAATTGGTCCGACTCGTGCTCGCTGCATTGAGCGGCTTCGCAAAGCGTTAATTTCGGCGAATTTTTTTGAAAGTGAATTAATATTGGGCGAAGAGTCCTCTTGAGTAATTGAACATGGAAAAGAATATTTCTGAATCACGGATGGCTGAGTTGTGGGACTTAGCTCGGAGCAACGACGCTCATAGTGATTTGCTATCGATGAACGAAAAATTGGTGTTGGATCAATATCGTGCAATCAATGGAGCTTTGGTCAAATCATGGCACGACGCGCCACCAAATCTTATTGAGAGTATAAAGTCGATTATGCCTCCCACTTCAAGAACCTTTTCGATTGGTCGGCTCGTTCAATCTCGGCCGCAGTTTGGGTTTGCTCGTGGTGCAGTATCACAAATTCAATTTGAAACAGACGAAGTTACGATTAGGATTCAAATGGAAGAGATTCCAAACGGCTGTCGAATGTGGGGGCGAGCATCACAGCCAGGATGGGAAATTTGGTCGGGTTCATCCAAAGTTGCTTGTAATGATCATGGAGAATTCGAAATGGATGTCCTGCGGGATGGCGTTGAACCGCTTTCAATGCAAAATGGCTCTTCAACAATTCTTCTGCCATTAGGAAATGGCGAGACCGGACATGGAGACGCTTAGCCTTCTTGAAGCTTTTGAGCAATCTAATTTAGCTGGCAAGCGAGCTCTACTTAAAGCCAATAAGCCCCCTGAAGGGTTCTCCGAGCAGTACTTTCTGCGAGTAGCAAAGCTCCTCAGTGAAAACCCTAAAGCCGCCCAAGACTTGGCCGAAGGCTGGGGAGTCGTGAAAAGATATGGCGATGACATTTCATTTGCTTGGAGATCAAAGGGTGCCCTGGATCGCATAAAAGGTGACTGGGTATCAAGTGCAAAAGCATTCATTCTTGCTGGAAGCCATGCCAAAAGTCTAGTTGACCAAATTAGCTTTCAGGTTGGCGCAATTGATAGCTTAGCCAGAGCCGGCAAAACTGAGTCGGCGGTTAAGCTGGGTAGGAGTATTTCCGAACAACTTGAGGCGATGGGTGAAAAGGCCCTTGCAGGGCGGGCTTGGCTGAACACTGGCAATGCCAACCTTTGGGCCGATCATTTTAAAGACGCTCAATCCTGCTTTGACCGGGCCTATGGTTGTCTTAAAG
>JAYVHY010000242.1:0-20338 GCA_043770615.1 Armatimonadota bacterium
AGCATCCCTTGCGGATGGTGCCCGAGAAGCTGGGTTGGAATTCTAAACCATGAAAATGCGAATGAGCGGAAAGCGAGAGAGCCGGAACACCGATGGTGGTCCTCAGCTCGATGTGCGAATAATCCGTACCAATAAGGTTTTCAAGACTCACAAGGGTGGTAAGACGGCAAGTTGGTCCATCCTGGTAGTTGTTGGAGACAATAAAGGCAGCGTCGGTTTGGGACTTGGTAAAGCACGGGGAATTCCTGATGCGATTCGAAAAGCTGAAGAAGCAGCTCGAAAAGCCATGTTCAAGGTTCCGATGATTGGCCAAACCATTCCTCACGCAATTAACGCAGTGAGCGGTACCGCATCCGTAATGCTTAAGCCAGCCGCGCCCGGAACGGGAGTTAAAGCTGGTGGTGCAGTCCGAATGTGCCTTGAAGCCGCTGGTATCCACAACGTACTTGCAAAGTCACTTGGTAGCCGAAATGCAATCAACATGGCGTACGCAACCATCACGGCGTTCCGCAGTCTTTCCAATCCGGAAGACGTAGCGTCACGACGAGATATGGATGTGAAGTCGTTGGTGCCTTGGCTCGAAAAAGCTCGAAAGGAGGAAGAATTCAATGCTTCGCATTAAGCTACTCAGATCGACGGTTGCTCACCAATGGCGAACTCGTCGAGTGGTCGAATCTTTGGGTCTTCGTAAGATTAACCAAGTTGTCGAGCACGAAGCGACGCCAAACATCCTCGGTATGATTCATCGCGTAAAGGAACTAATACTTGTTGAAGAAGTAGAAGGAACTCCAAAGGCGAGAACTGTAACGAGACCGGGTGGAGCAAAGAACGTAAAAGCACCAAAAGCTAAGCCAGTGAAAGCCGCGGCAGTGGCTCCTGTAAAGGAAGCTAAGCCAAAAGCTGCAACGGCAAAAGCTAAAGTGACGTCAGAAGAAAAGCCTAAAAAACCGGCAGCTAAGAAGACGGAGAAGAATTAATCATGGGTCTACATAACTTTAGTCCAAGCCCCGGCAGCTCAACTCGAAAGAGAATTGTTGCCCGAGGAATCGGATCTGGCATGGGAAAAACCGCAACTCGTGGTACCAAAGGTCAGAAAGCACGACGACAAATCCACCCGAACTTTGAAGGTGGACAAACTCCTATCTTCCGAAGACTTCCGGTAAAGAAGGGTTTCCGCAACGTGAATCATAAGGTGTTCGCGATTGTCAATCTTGATGATCTTGAGAAGAACTTTGAGAAGGGCGCGGAAGTCACTCCAGAAGTACTTGAAGCAAAGGGAATTATCTCTTTGAACCGGGTTGACGGCGTGAAGATCCTCGCTTTTGGCACTCTCAGTAAAAAGCTGAAAGTCAGCGCTCATAAGTTTAGCGGAAAGGCATCGGAAGCCATTCTGGCGAACGGCGGAGAGGCAGTCTCACTTTGAGCTTCGGCGGTTTCGGTGGCGCATTTGGCGGCGGCGGAGGAGGCGATAAGTCTCTTTCGCTCCCGCTAACGCAAATCTTCAGACTCGCGTGGGAAGACGACGATCTTCGTGGGCGAATTAAGTTTCTTCTGTTGATGTTTGCGGTCTTTGCACTTGGAGTTCACGTTCCAGTGCCAGTTCCTGGGTTAACCGAAGCCGAAATCTTGAAAAGACTTGAGGGTTCTCAAGTCTTTCAGATGATTGATAGCTTTGGCGGTGGTGCCTTGCGAAGGCTTTCGGTCTTTGCGTTGGGAATGAACCCATACATCACCTCTTCAATCATTATGCAGATCATGTCTACTGCTTTCCCACAGCTCAAAAAGGAGCTAGAAGAAGGCGGCGAATATGCTCGTAAAAAGCAAAACCAACGAACCAGATTTCTGACGTTGTTCATGTGTCTTGTTCAAGGGTACGGCTATATCCAGTTGCTAAGTAGCGGCGGTATTCCGATGCCATTCGGTACGATGGCGACTGTCCTTATTTTCTGGACCGCTGGTGCCATGTTCACTCTATGGCTAGGCGAGCAAATCTCTGAGAAAGGCATCGGTAACGGCGTCTCCTTGATGATCTTCGCGGGCATTATGATTGCCCTTCCTTACCAGGCACAAAAGCTTTGGAAAGGACTAACCGACGGCGTCATCCAGTGGTACCAAGTTGCCTTCCTCATTGCGATTTTCTTGGCTACGACCTGGTTGGTTGTACACTTTACTTCGGCGCAAAGAAGAATTCCGGTTCAGCACATGCGACGAATGATCGGAACGAAAGCCATTGGCGGAAAGACAAGCTACTTGCCATTCTCCCTTCTTATGGCCGGTGTTATCCCAATTATCTTCGCTTCATCAATCATCTATATGCCAGCACAATTTGCCAGCATGCTTGGTGGTGATAAGACTCCAGCGGGTCATATTTTCCAGACGATTGGGAACTATATTAGCCCGGCGCCTGGAGTGCCAATCTTTGGTTTGCACTGGGCGATTAATCCGTTTGGATGCTTGATCTATCTCTTGATGATCCTGTTCTTCTCGTACTTCTGGAATGCGATTCAGTACAACGTTGAGGATATTAGTAATAACCTTAAACGAGCTGGCTCGATCATTCCCGGAGTTCGACCTGGAAAGCAAACCAAGGACTTCCTTGACGATATCATCTCGAAGCTGACGATCGTTGGTGCAATCTTTATTGCTGGCGTGGCCTTGCTCCAATACATAACTCCGGCCGTAACTCAGCTTAGTTATCAATATGGAGTTGGCGCGGTCGGAGGGACTTCCCTTCTGATTCTCGTCAGTGTTGCCCTCGAAACAATGAGACAGATTGAAGCCAATCTGTTGATGAAGCAATACGATCAGTAATCTCTCTGTCAAAATGAAGACCTTAACGCAAGTTAAGGTCTTTATTTGTTTTTACCGATAAGGAAATTGGAAACGAAGAATGAGAATCATTCTAATTGGACCGCCGGGAGTTGGAAAAGGGACTCAAGCTGCTCTCCTTGGGGGACGGAAAGGCGTTCATTCCCTTTCTTCAGGGGAAATTTTCCGACGCGAAATCGAAGCTCAAACTGACCTTGGGCGAATGGCTCAGCGGTACATATCCCACGGCGAGCTTGTTCCCAATGGGGTAACTATCGAAATGATGGCGAAGCGTCTGCGCGACCCCGAGATTCGAAGAAACGGATTTATTCTCGATGGCTTTCCCAGGACTGTTCGTCAAGCTGATTCTTTACAGGAAATCCTCGCTGATTTAGATATGCCTCTTCAGAAAGTTATTTCTTTAAGCGCACCAGACGAATTGATCGTAGATCGATTGAGCGGTCGAATGGGATGTACTAAATGTGGTGCAATCTATCACTCGATCGAGAGACCAACCCAACGAGAAGGATATTGCGACGTCTGTAACAGTCCAATTGTAGTTCGATCAGATGATCAACCTGAGACCATTCGAGAACGTCTTCGTATCTTCCGCGAAGATACTGCACCGGTAATTGACTTTTACGAAGCCCTTGGCATTACGGTGACTGTTGATGCGACTCGAGATGCTGAAGAAGTTTACAAAGACATCATTGCGGTGGTCGGTTAATGGCCATTATTAAGTCTTCATCCGAAATTGCTAAGATGAAGGAGTCTGGTCGAATTGTTGCCCGAACTCTACGTCTCTGCTCAGAAACGATTGTGCCTGGTAAAACAACCCCAACTGAGCTTGATGCCTTGGCTGACCGATTGATTCGAGAAGAAGGTGGGGTTCCGAGCTTTCTTGGATATCGGGGTTATCCGGCGGCGACTTGTATTTCGGTCAATAATGTCGTAGTCCACGGAATACCGACCAATGATCCGCTCAAAGAAGGCGACATTATCAGCCTAGATTTCGGGGTAGTCAAGGATGGATGGCATGCTGACGGCGCATGGACTTTTGCAGTTGGAACGATTTCGGCTGATGCCCAAAAGCTAATGAATGTGACTCGCGAATCCCTACTACAAGGGATTGCAAAAGCCAGACCGGGAAATACGATCGGCGATATTGGACATGCCGTTCAAAAGTACGTTGAATCTCACGGCTTTGGTGTGGTTCGGGAACTGGTTGGTCATGGGATCGGTCAACGGCTTCATGACGAACCGCACAATGTTCCGATGTTTGGTAAGGCTGGAAAGGGAGAAAAGCTCAGAGAAGGCATGTGCATTTGCATTGAGCCAATGATTAATCAGGGTACTCATAAGGTCAATACCCTTCCCGACGGATGGACAGTTGCCACCGCTGACGACAAACTGTCTGCTCACTTTGAGCACACGGTTGCCATCACCAAGGCTGGTCCAGTGATATTAACCACCGAAGATTAGCTAATATATCGCTATGAGCCGCGATCCCGATAAAGAATATTTAGCTGGTTGCCTTTTGTCGGGATCGGCTTCTTTGGTCGTCCTCGTCATTCCAATTGTGCTGTGCAATTTTGTTGGAAGGGCGACGCATGACATCAATACAAACGCTGGCTTATCCCGCATCTTCTTGATCTCAATTGGACTGTGTATAGCCTTTACTCTTCCTATTGTTCGACGATTCGGAATCGCTCCCGCGTTTGGTGCTCTCGGTGGCTATGCTTGTGGTGCAGCATACTGGTTCTTGAACCTACAACAGACAATTGCTAAGTCTCCTGCTGAGACTGGACAGCCAACTGAGTACCTTGACTCAACCATGTTCTTGGTGCCAATTGTCTGGTTAGGCATAGGCGCGATCGCAAGTCTTCTGCCACTTTACAAAAACAAACGCATAAACAGTACAGAATCGTAGTTCAAACTTCCGATTATTTTCTTATTGAAAGCAGGGATGCTGGAAAGAAACTGATGGGATACAACAAAGGGGCACAGGCATATAGGCAAAACGCCGTCATGGGGGCATCGCCCGTTCAATTGATTGTGATGCTCTACGATGGAGCGTTGCGATTCTTGGAGGAAGGTAAGCAAGCTATGATCGCAAAGGACTATGAGACAAAGAACCTCAAGTTTCAGAGAGCTCAAAAGATCATCATGGAATTGATTTCCACTCTTGATATCCGGAATGGGGGAGAGATTGCTACCAACTTGCTGAGCCTTTACACTTTTGTGCTCAACGAATTGGTCGAGGGTAATGTCAAAGACAGCACGGAGCACATCGACAACGCTACTCGGACGATGAGCGAACTGCGCGAAAGTTGGGTCCAACTTGACCGTACTCCAAAAACCGGAGCCGAGGTGTCAACTCATGCCGCATGAAGAGATTTCGACTTGGTTCATTTTGACCTTGTCGGCCGAACAAGCCGCCCTGGATCATGACTTTGAACACCTTGATGCTCTGCTCAATCGTCGAGAACAACTCTTGAGTCAATGGGATCAATTTGGCGTTAGCATTGCGGAAAGAGATGTTCCACAGTTGAAAAGCGCGGAAGAACGTCTTGATATCGCTCTGCGACGGGTTCGTGACAGTTTTGGTCAAGAACTCAGGATCTTAGAGCAGAGACGCCTTGCAGTTGGAAAGTACAAGACCGCTTGAACAATTTTTGCTTAGTTAGCAATCTATGTCCATTGCCGGAAGCTCAACTTGAGCTTGACTAGTCTTCGATCTCGATTGACGATTACCCAGCCTTCTTTCCGCTCGGAATTTAGGATCACTTGTTTCATCATTTCGATACTAGGCACTTTGTTGCCATTGACTTCCTGAACGATGTCGCCTTTTCGAAAGCCCCATCCATGAGGTGGAGTTCCGCCTTGAGTCTCGAATATTCGGTTAGGCCTGTTTGGGTCAACTAGGAATCCAAAGACATAGCCTGTCGAGTCAATATCGAATGCCAAGCGAGCGATTAGTTTGAATCCGCCCTCGAAGCGCATCCGTGAGGTCCGATTCATTTCACCTGGTCGCCATCCTGTTTGCATTGGATTCGCCATGATTTTGGTGGCTAGTAATGGTCCTAAGGATCGGACGAGATTTGACTCTGATCCATTCTTGAGATTCAGCAATTGGTCATTGCTGACTTCAGTGATGCGGAATGCCGTTACGAACTTCTTAAGGTCACCTTCAAACCCTTTTTGTTTGCGAGCCTCAGAGCATTTCGCCAATTGTTCAGCAGTCAAAATTGCCATCTTAATGATGTCGTTAAAGTACTCAACTCGGGAATCAAGAGAAGATCGGGATTCATTGGTTGAAAGGGCTGAATCAAGAACATCGGAAGCGACTTTGAGGTTAATGTCGGCTTCACTAAATAAAGGACTCAGCTTTTCAAATTTGCTTCGCATCAAGTCTTCGGTTTCGACTTGCATTTGAACCGCCATTTGCCATAAGCGATTCATGGCATTTGAAAAGCAAGTCAAGAGTGTCGATTGGGCCAGATTGTTTCGGCTGCTTGTTGGGGAACTCGGTCGAACTGTCACCCATGGCTGGGTTGGTAAGGAGCTGTCTAAACCTCTTACATTGACTGAGGCAACGGCAAAGTAGAGCCCGGCGGTGTTTCTAAGGCCATATGAAACCACTCCAAGCACTTCGGAGTCCGAGTTAAGGACGGGGCCGCCGCTATTACCTTGATTCGTCGGCGCCGAATACTGATACTGCTTGGTTCCATCGAGAGTCCGTAATTGGCTCACAATTCCATCTGTAATCGAAAAATCCAACCCTTCAGGTGCGCCAAGCACGTAAGCCTTAGAACCAATTTCTGGGTCTTTGGTTATAAAGTTCAGCATTGGTCGGTCAACGACTTTGACACGGACAATTGCGATGTCTCGTTTCTCATCTTTATCGATTAAGCCTGATACCTCGTACTCTTGACCATCGGCAAACTTCGCGACAACGGATTCAGCATCTGAAATTACGTGCCAAGCCGTAACCGCAACGCCTTCTTTAATGGCGAGAAATCCAGTTCCGGTTGCGGTTCCACCACCTTTGATTGTAACAGTCAAGGTCATGACGGATGGTGAAGCATTTTTGAACACCGTTTGTGCTTCTTGGGCAAACACTTGGAACTGAAGTAAACAAAACAAAACCAAGACTAGTAATCGATTCATTCGTTTTGGTTTCATTGGTTTTAATACTGACATGATTCGAAAAATTGTTGAGTTTTGAGTGAATGCTTCGGAGTCCTTGTATAGACGAACCTACAACTTGATTGTCACGCCAGAGATTTAGTGAAGTTGAACTTTCTGCTCGCGTAGATAGAGAACTCAAGGGGAGATGGGTAGGCACCTGGTAGACTCGAATAATGCTATCCATGGAGCAGCATGAAGCGCTGTCTAAGGCACGTCCGCGCCTAGACGCTATTGGAGGTCATCTTTGACCTGCATGCACTTCAGAAGCAAATAAAAGAACTCGAATCGCAATCAGCGGAGCAAAATTTTTGGGATGATCCAACTGCTGCAAATAAGGTACTACAGCGCCTTAGCAGACTAAAAGATGTCCTGACTCCTTTCGCGGAACTTGAAAAGACTGAAAGAGATGTCGCTGAATTGTACGAAATGCTCAAACTTGAGCCGGATGCTTCCTTAGAAAGTGAGGCAGACGCCATGGCGCTTAGCCTTATCGACGATCTTAACGCGTATGAGCTACGGACGCTCTTAACGGGCGAACACGATTCCCGAAATGCTCTCCTTGAAGTAAATGCCGGAGCTGGAGGCAGTGAAGCCTGTGACTGGGCAGCCATGCTACAAAGAATGTATTCTCGTTGGGCCGAACGAAAGGGCTACAAATGCGAAATCATTAGTGAAACCCCGGGTGATGTCGTTGGTTATCGATCTGTTCAGATGCAGATAACTGGTCCTAACGCCTTTGGATTTCTTCGGTCAGAATTGGGTGTTCACCGCTTAGTTCGTATTTCGCCCTTTGATGCGGCTTCTAGACGTCATACGTCTTTCGCAAAAGTTGAGGTCCTACCCGAAGTTGAGGAATCTGAAGTCAGCATCAATCCAGATGATCTCAAAGTGGAAACTCTGAGAGCCGGGGGTGCCGGTGGGCAACACGTCAATAAGACTGAATCGGCAGTAAGAATTACGCACATTCCGACCGGAATTGTCGTAAATTGTCAGAATGAGCGAAGTCAGCACAAAAATCGAGCGGCAGCAATGTCAGTTTTGTTATCTCGCTTGATGGAGCTCGAAAAGGCTCAGTCGCAAGATCGGATTAATGAACTCAAAGGCGAGGGTGGACCAGCGGCTTGGGGAAGACAGATCCGAAGTTATGTTATGCAACCTTATACGATGGTTAAGGACCATCGGCTAGGGCATGAGACTGGCAACGTGACTGGAGTTTTGGATGGAGACATTGACGGATTTATCGAGGCTTACTTGAAACAAAAGCCCTCGGAAGACGCCTACATAGATTAAAAAATGATTTTTGCGACCTTAATATTTGGATCACTTTTGCAGCAAGAATTTGCTATACCTTCCGAGGCATCCAGTGAGTTTCGGATTCTTGCCAGCAGCATCGAGAAGGCATTTGCCGAGAAGGACTTTGAAAAGGGTACGAAACTTGTTGATCAACTTCCTAAAGAAAATGCCGTTTACCGCGTTGGCTTTGCTAAAGGCACTTCAGCAGTTCAAAAACAACAATTGAGTTCGGCAATAGCAAATTCGGCAATAAAATGGCGAAGTGGCCTTGATGGGTTAGTGATGTTTTCAAGGGTTGATACTCCAAAATCACAGATTGTTCTTGAATTTGCCCAATCGCCAAGCTCGACATGGAAATGGATGACTTCAGCAAAGTCAAATTTTCTTTTGGCTTCTGTTCCGTGGACCGTTAGCGAAGCAACATACTTGGGGAACCTCACTTTTGCAAAATACCTTGGTCTAAGGACAATTAGTAAGGGGGAGTCGCTTTCGGAAAAAGACATCAATGCGGCGAAAAGAGTTGTCGAATTGACTCGACTTTTGCGATCGTCGATTCAATCTTTGACGCCAAATCTCCAGGTCCCGGTCGGGGCTTCATCCGAGTTCCATCACTTAGTGATTGACATTCAAAATGCCCTTGGAAAAAGGGATTTTGTGTCCGCGGAGAAGCTCAGTAAGCTTCTTCCGACATCAGCCGTAACTTGGAATGTAAATTCGGCAAAGCTGAATTCAGATCAGCAGGGCGAATACAACGAAGTCATTAATGTAGCGGTAAGTAACTGGGCAAAGGCTCTTGGTGGCGCAGTTGAATTTAAAAAAATTACCAGCGGTATAGCCGATATTGCGATGAGTTTTGAGCCAGAATTGGCAAAGCTTCCTGGGACTAACTACGTCGCTGGGGCAGCTTGGTTTTTCGGCGTCGATTCAACACAACCAAAGGTGGAAGCTGTAATCGGCCTTAAACGAGGCGCTAGCTTAACGTCAACACTGGGACGAGATGTTTTCAATGAAAGTCAATTTGCAATTGGCCGTTGTCTGGGTTTAGCGCCGAGTCCCCTTCTCGGAAGCGCAATGGGAAGGATCGAAGGATCGATGGTCAACATCAACTCGATCAGTCAGCAAGAGGTCAATGCGGTTAAGAAAATTCTTTTGCTCTCCAAACAACTAAGGGGAATGGTTCAAAAGAGGCAAGTAGTTGTTTCATCTTATCCTAGTCTAAAACTTGAGCGGGAAAGCCTTGTCTTTAGCGACCAGATTCAAGGCGATCTTGGACAAGCAAAGATGTTGGTTACGAATACGGGAACTGCACCAATGGAATTGGAACTGAGAGGAGACTGCGGCTGTGTTACCGGAACGGTTTCCTCAGTCCTTGCTCCAGGAGAATCTTCTTTGATGGTCGGCAACTTTTTCACCTCAGAGTTGGTAGGTGATATTCATCATAATTTGATACTCAAGACTAATGATCCAGATCGACCCATCATTGTCATACCTGCCAGAATAAGAGTCATTCCTCGAGCTGAAGTCGTCTTTACCGATTCAAACACAGTGTATTTGGACAGTGATGCTAAAGAATTTATCTACTATGTCCATTCAGCAGAATCAAAACTGTTCAATATTGTCGCGGCATCTGTAATCGGAATGCCATTTTCTGTACAAGCTTCGCCATTTGATGGAGAGGTCGCTAGCTTGGCCAAGCAGGGTGGCAAGGTGAAAATTCATGGATATAAAGTGATTGTGGATACAAGCAAACTCTCCGCAAGGGACGTTTTTGGTCGAAGTGAAGCTACGGTCTACCTTCGAACAGATAACCCGAAGCTTAATTATGTTAAGGCGCAGATCTTTGTTCAAAAAGGAATTGTCAGCCTCCCTGAATCCGTTTACTTTGGATCTCCCCAAGGTGTTGCTGACTCATCATTTGTTCTGATCCGGCTTGGGCGACCATTCAATATTCTCAAAGTTACGGCCGATTCAAAATTCCTAAAGTTTGAAGTGAAACCGAATTCACAAGTCCAACCGTCGGCTTATACGATTCGAGCAATCTACGACGGCAAATCGCCCGGGCACCGATTTAAGGGAACTATAATCGTTGAGACTGATGATCCGTCCCAGCCCACGATCAAATTGCCTTACCAAACCAGTCAAACATGAAGTTAATAGTGCCTCTGTTGGGTTTAACATTGGCAGGATTTGGGTTCATCAGTCCTGGTTCGAGTCAAAAATCAAACTCGATTACTGTCGTGATTTCTGGTGGAGCAAGAGGGCATTTATCTCCTTGCGGTTGTACTAAACCAATGAGTGGAGGATTTAAACGGTTAGCCACGATTGTCCGTGATTTGAAAGCTAAAGGAAAAGTGATTTGGGTTGATGCTGGAGACATTATCGATGTTCCTGGTCGGCAAGCCCAGTTAAAGGCCGAAACTTATGGCGAGTTGATGGGTGCGCTTGGTGTCGATGTAGTCGCATATACGACGCAGGATCAGAAGCAGGGTTCAGGACTCCTGGCGGCGGCATCCGCTCTTTCAGGAAAGAGTTGGCTATCCTTCGAAGACCATCCTTTAACTCCGACGAAAAAAATTGATACGGTTGCTGGTTTCACGATATCGACAATAAGCGAGCAAGCAATGATCCTCGATGGAGAACGAGATTCAGACATCTTGCTGATCGATGGTCCAGAAAAGTTGGTTAGCCAGCTTACAAAGAATCACCAAATTCTGGTCGTATCTTCGGATGGAACGCCATCGATTAACGGACGTACGATGTCACCAGGCTCGCATTTACGGGGTGTTATTATCGCGACATTTCAAGATGGAAAATTTGTGACTGCTCGGACTGAACTTCTCAACCCAACCATCAAAGAGGATCCGAAGGCTAACAAGATTTACCAAAATTATTTGGCTCGGGTAACTCAAGAACGGTTGATCGATTCGGTCGCTAAAGTTAATGACGATGACTTCGCCGGATCCAAAAACTGTAAGAGTTGCCACGGTAAAACCTACCAACAATATTCAACAACCAAGCATGCACACGCTTACCAGACTCTTGAAAAAGAAGGTCACGGTGCAGACCCGGATTGTGTAGGCTGCCACGTTGTGGGTTTGAACTCTACAAAGGGCTTTTTCTACCAGAAGACCCAAGCGCTTGCTCAAGTCGGTTGTGAATCTTGCCACGGTCCAGGGAGAGCACATGCTCGCAATCCTATGTCCGTTCGTCTGCCAAAAGTTACGGATCAGAATTGCATCACTTGTCACACGCCGAGCAACAGTCCCGGTTTTGTTTTTAAGACCTACTGGGAAAAGATCAAGCATCAAGAAAAACGCTGAGAATTCCTTCGAAATGTGCATAACTGTCAAAATTGGTCGAAAAGCGTTGAATTCAGTAGTATCACTTTGAAAACATATTGAATTTTGCCACGCCAAGACCTTGACCCCGGCACTATCCTCCTTCACAATATGACAACTATTCGGGATTGGAAATTTATTCCAAAACCGGCTTACTTTTTTGGTTGGAGGAACGGATCGTTAGTATTATTGAACCTGTAAAACAGGCAAGGTTGTCATCCCTGGTTGTTCCAGTTTCGGACACCGGATTTAGGGTCATCGCCCCATTGCAAACTAACGTCAAGGTTATTGAAGCCGTTCTACTGTTTGCAACCAACCATCAAAATTTTGTTGCAATCACTGGAGCTTCCGGTTGCGGCAAGACGGTTTTACTTAACGCAGCATCTGACTACCTAAAAGCGAACAGTGCCGCCTCCGTTGAAATGCTCAGTGCGGAGCAATTTTTGAAACTTGAAAACCGGATTGGCCTTGAAAAGACGCTGATTCTTGACGACTGTCAACACGTTTTGGGCAAGCCCAAACAGTATCTTCGCCTTCGACTTGCACTAGACCGCCGAGTTCGGGGTAACCGTCCAACTTTGGTTGCCTTTTCAAGTACAACACGCGATCGGCGAATGAACAACTTGCTTCCGGTACCTCGAAAATGGTGTTTTGAAACGATTAGTGAGCCGGATCAATTTGGACGAATTGCACTGGTTCACCACTTAGCAAAGAAGGAGCGACTGAATCTTTCACCATTATTTACTAAGATCATTGGTACAAAGCTCCTCGGCAATGGTCGAGTAGTTGCGGGTGCGTTACAGCGACTAAAGCTTGAGAAAAGCGAATGGACGGATTCCCATCAGATACTTCGGGGATGCGGACTGCTCGATCCTTATTTTGCTGACAACTCGAATTGGGATTTGCCTCATCGGATTTTAAAAACCACCAATGACGTGTTGACTTCGGAGTCAAAAGTAAACGCCCTTGACCTTGCGTGTTATCTCATGATTCATGTGGCTGGATTGTGCGAAGCTTCGGTCGCTAGCTACTTGGAAACTGACCCTGGTAGATGCTATCAACAGGCGGCTAGAGTGGCAAAAATGGTTAAAAATGACGCTACAATTGCTAGCTTGGTCCACCAATGTACCGAGACGGTCTTGAGTCGACTAGCATAAGAAACTGGTATTCCTACAGGGTCTAGTATTTCGTTTGCACCGCTACAATATAGGCAAGACCCTCAATCTATCCCTATGTACACCCTAGAATCCCTTCCATTGGTTCGTGTGTGGTTGGATGCCGATCAACTGGCTTCAACTGCACGAATGCTGATGGATGGATATAAAGTGCCAGCCCTGGGAGTTGTTGACGCGAGCCGAAACCTAATTGGCTGGATAACTGCGGTTGAGTTAGTTGCTACAACCCCAGAAACCAAGTTATCGGAAATCATGGTTTCGCCCCCAGAGGCGATTAGCGCACATTTAACCGTTCGAGAAGCAGCAGGGGAACTGCTAAAGCGTGATGTTGATTGCCTTCCTGTCGTCAAGGACAATATGTTCTGGTCGATTATGACTTCGAGGAGCCTGCTTGGCAAATTACGCGAGTCATATGATCCTATGACCGAATTACCTTGGAGTGACGCTTTGCGTGAATGGGGAATTGATCAGCTTGAAAAAGGAGTTGAAATAGTAATCCTTTTTGTTGATCTAAACAATTTTGGAAAGTTCAATAAGCAATTTGGTCACGTTGTTGGTGATCGAGTCATCCAAAAAGTCTCCAAACACCTCAGTTCAAAGATCGATTCAACCAGCGATGTTTTGGTTCGATATGGTGGCGATGAATTTGCGATTGGCACTAGCCGAGAGCGAGACGAAGCCGAAGAACTGATGGAGTCAATCCTTGGCGATGGTCACGGACTCGACGTTGACGGCGTTGAAGTTCCGGTGACATTTACCGTGGGAATCTACGGTGGTCGACGAACCAAGACTAGGAACAACGTCCACGGAGCCTCTAACCTTGATAATTTGGTGAATCTTGCGAGCCGAGATTGCCTTGCGAAGAAGGAAGGGCTAGCGATCAAAGATGGTGGATCAGAAGCGAGTAAAGAGTCGATAATGCCGACACAGGCTGTCATTTCAGCGCCAATTGAGGAAGTTCGTGAAGTTGCTGCTTCAACAGTAGTTGACGAAGCTCCGATTCCAGTCATCGAGACGGTTCAAGCTGACGACGAGCCAAACAGCCTTACCTACGTCGTCATCCGAGTCGGTGACAAGCAATTTGTTGGCACCTCAGTTAAGATGGGACATACAAAGTCTGACTCGGTGGCAATTGCTACGGGTAAAGCTCTCGAAAAAGCCTATCCAGATATTCGGGTAACGATTGATTCGATAACCGTAGAAGCGGCAGGTTCGACTGAATTGGTTACAGCTCGTGTCCGCACCGTCAAAGGTAACTTTGAGCGAGATGTAACGGCCCAAGCCGAGGCAAACGGCGATCTAGAAGATACTATTGGTCTCGCGGTAATTTCTGCAGTTTTGGCAGAATAGCCTCAATTCTTGGCTCGATTTGAGCGTAGTATGATTCATGCCCCCAAATGAGTCTCTCGAAATGCTCGATGTATTAGAGAGCCAAATACCGTCCGATAACGCCCGCCTGAAGACGTATGCTGGTGCCCTTCGCGAGACGTTAGAAGCTGAAGCGCGAATTGCAGAAACAAAAGCCGAGGAACTTGCTCAGTTTAAACAAGCTTATGAGAAGTTAACTCAGCCCGCCAATCGAATCGGGGTTTTTCTCAAATGGATCGATACTGATATGGGTTCTCTGCCAATGATCCTGTTGGGTGATTCTGAGTATGTCGTGATGCTTGATCCGGCGATTAAAGAAGAGTCTCTGACTCTTGGCACTCGAGTTCGCCTCAATGAGGCATATGCGATTATTGGGCTTGCACCGGCGTCAGAGCAAGGCTCTATTGTTCGAGTTGCGGAAGTCCTTAGTGACGGACGATTAAAGATTGGAGGCGACCAACCTGGGACTGAGAATCGGCTGATTTTTGTTGGAGAAGCGTTGTCTTCGATCAAGATTCATGTGGGTGACGAAGTTCGCCTTGATGGGACGGGACGAATCGCGGTTGAGCACTTTGAGAAGCAAGAAAATCGCGACCTCTTCGTCGAGAACATTCCGGACATCACGTGGGACCAGGTTGGTGGTCAGCCAGAAGCGATTCAGCTTATTCGCGAGACGATAGAAATGCCCTTGCTTCACCCCGAGGTTTACCAGAAGTACGGGAAGAGAACGGTCAAGGGAATCCTGCTTTATGGTCCCCCTGGGTGCGGAAAGACCTTGCTGGGCAAAGCCACGGCGCGAACCCTGGCAAAGGAATATAGCGAACGCCAAGGGAAAGAGGTGAAGGAGTACTTCATGGCGATCTCGGGTCCCAAAATTTTGAACATGTGGGTCGGTGAGACCGAGCGCATGGTGCGGGACATTTTCCGGACGGCGAGGGAAAAAGCGAAAGATGGATTCTTGGTCTTCATCTTTATGGACGAGGCAGAGTCTTTGCTTCGTACTCGGTCAAGTGGTCGGCACTTTAGCATGAGCAATACCGTCGTTCCTCAGTTTTGTGCTGAATTGGATGGTCTTGAATCACTCGAGAATGTTGTCTTAATGTTGACTTCGAATCGACCAGACTATATTGATCCGGCAGTTTTGCGACCTGGACGTATTGACCGGAAAGTAAAGGTTGTTCGTCCTGATAAGGATGCATCACGTCAGATTTTGAATATTTACCTTAAGGCATCGCTCCCACTTGATCCCGAGATCTTGTCCAAACATGATGGCGAATCAGTTTGCGCTCAGCGTGAACTGGTCGAAGGCGTCTTGGACGCCCTTTGGTCAAAGAAGAAGTCGAATGAATTCTTGGAAATTGCTTTGCGAAGCGGGAAGACCGATATTCTCTACCGAAGCGACCTAAACTCGGGCGCGATCTTGGAGAGTATTGTTGATCGGGCTAAGGAAACCGCGATACGAAGGACATTGGCAGAACCTAAGAAGGAGACAGGTATTACGCTATCGGACTTGACTGACGCGCTGGATCAGGAATTTAAGGAGAATGAGATTTTCCCCAAGAGCGATGCGATGGAAGACTGGTTGCAGCTACTAGACCTTTCGCCGGAGAACGTGGTGAGTGTTCGTCCGATCGGTCGGAATGTGGCTCGGCAGTACTTCGAGAAGTCGATCGTTTAAGTTAGTTGAATAGGAAGTCGGCTGAGGTCACAGGCAGGGTTTCGTCCTGCTTGAGTTGTTTCTCCAATTCGGCTTGGTAGGGAAAGATGCGGTGGACGAGGAAGGCAATGTGTCCATCTCGGTCCTGCGCCTCGCCGCGCAAGGTGACGTACGGATTGCAGATGACATGATGTCCATCGCGCAGATAGGTCGCGTCAAAGCAGGTCACATTGAGAAGCCCGGTTTCGTCTTCAAGGTCGAAGAACAGCACTCGTTTTCCGCTTTCGGTGGGCGGAAAGCGGAGCCGGATTGGATTGCCAACGACGATTGCCTTTGTACCAGAGGGGAGTCTGCTTGCCTCGGCCGAGGTTAGTGCTCCCTTCTGGCGAACACGCGATCGCTCAAACGCCATTAGGTGTTGCTTGATGTCCAGTCCTAATCCGCGCCTGTCCTGTATTGCTCGCTCGAACACATTGAAATCGTCAATGTTGCTGGGCATTTGTGGTTCTTGAATGCTGAGGGGAAGATCACAATCAACGTTTGCTGCGAACCGTAAGGCTCGGGGGATTGCCCACAACATGGCTCTGCGATTGTTGTGTAAGGCATCTAATGCGCCACAGAGAATCAGTTTTTCTAACTCGTCTCGATGGGGTCGAACCCGGGCGACAAAGTTAAAAAAGGATGCGTAGGGGCGAGCCGCAACAACTCGCTCGATGGTCGCCTTGGAGACATCCCGAATCTCCTTGAGGGAAACCCGAATGCCGTTATTTGGAACTCGAATTTGCGGATCGTCCTCGGCAACCACATCTTCGACTCGGTATTTGAGATTGCTCTCGTTCACGTTTGGAGGCAGGATCGTCACGCCTCGGCAACGGGCTTCGTTGACCAAGGTACGGGGTCCGTAGTAACCGGCTGGCTGAGCATCCAGCAACGCGGCAAAGTATTCGGTGGGAAAGTTCTGTTGGCAGTAGATTGACCGGACAGATATCTCAGCAAACGCAAGAGCGTGCCCTTCGGCGAAGCCGTACCCTTGGAATTGTGATACTAACCCATACACCTCTTCCGCGACCTCTTGGGTATGTCCGTTGCCGATGAATTTAGCCACCACTTCATTGCGAATCTTTGCGACGTGTTCTTCTTTTCGCTTTTTATAGATGTCCTCGCGGATCTGTTCCGCTTCACCACAGGTGAAGTTTCCGAACCGCTGAAGGAGCAAGTCAACCTGCTCCTGAAACACGATCAACCCGTAGGTGTCCTTGAGAATTTCTTCGAGCAACCAGTGGGAGTAGGTGAATGGCTTGCCTTTTTTGCGAAGGATGAGTTCGTTGAGCTTGACGGCCCCGCCGACACCGGGTCGTATTCCGGCTTGCACCAGGCTTGCGTCCTTGAGGTCGCGAGTTTGGATTCGCACATGGGCCTGACGCATTGCTGGCGATGCCGATTGAGGAATCCCGATAAGTTCGCCCGCCCGCATGGTTCGGTACACCTCTTCATCGTCCAGCGGGAGATTGGTCACCGAGAAATCAGGCGACTGCAAACGCACACGCTCCTGGGCATCAGACAAGACATCGTTTCCGCGTAGGCAGAGAATATCAAACTTGTCGAAGAAGTGCTTCGTGCTGCGTTTGTCCCACTGAATAATCTGTACTCCGGGCACCGCGGACGGAAGAACCGGGACAGTGTAACAGATCGGCTGACTAGAGATAATGACTCCTGACGAGTGGGAGCGCAGGTTGCGCGGGACATCCATCAGGTCTTTGGCGAGACGGAAAACCCACCGAAAGCGTTCTCGCGGAATATGGCTATTTTTGAGTTCGGGCTTCGAATCGAGGGCACGCTCTATTCGATCGGGGCTAACGCTACCGTGCAATCGTTTAGCAAGGTAATCGAGATCTTCTTGGGGGATACCGAGGACTTTGCCGACCTCGCGCACAATGCCGCGCGTATTGTAGGTACCGATTGCGCCAACCGTCGCCACTCGGTCGTAGCCATACTTTTGCGACAGGTAGCCCCGCACATCGTCTCGGCAACGGGCTTCGAAGTCAATATCAATGTCGGGGCGTTTGCTTCCGTCCTCTGGGAGAAAACGGTCGAAATGAAGGTCGTGCTCAAAACCATCAATGCGCGATAGTCCGAGGCAGTAAGCGACGGCACTATCGACTACTGAGCCTCGTCCACTGAACACGATGTTCTGCTCGTGCGACCATTTGCACATATCCCACGCGACAAGGAAATGTCCCGCGAAGTCGTTTTTGATGATGCGATCCATTTCACGGTTCAGTCGCTGTTTTCGGGTGCCTTGGACATTTGGGCATTTATTTGGCAGTTCAGCAGCGCGGTCGTACACGATGGTGCGGAGCAGTTCGACTTCATTGTCGCAGAAGGGGGGCAACACGGTTCTGGGTGGTAGAACGTTGGAGTCGCAGGCTTGGGCGACCTTCATGGTATTCACCAGCAGGTCGGGGCGATCGGCAAAAAGCTCCTTCATTTCGACGGTCGAGCGCAGATACCGCTCGGCATTGAGTCCGCGCATTGGACGTTGGTGAACTTCAGGTTGTTCTGGCGTGCGTCGAGCCTTTCTGCCGACGACTTCTTCGATTGCGCAGAGGGTTTCAATACAGACGATAGTGTCCTGGGCAGGAAAGTGTTGGGGGCGATAATGGGTGATACCGTTGCCAGCGACAGGGGTTACCTGCATTGATGATCCAAGATCAAGAAGAAGTCGATTGGTTCTTATTTCCCACGGCAAATAGCACCGCTCAATCTGGATAAATACGTTTGACTGTCCGTACAAATCAATCAGTTGCTGAAGAGTCCTCTGAGCACCATTTTTGTCACCTTTAGTAAGCTGGCGATTGATCGGTCCGGAGTCACCACCAGTCAAACAAAGTAAATCATTGGGAAATCGTGCGAGACGCTCCCATGTACATAATGGGAACAGTCTTGGCTCTTCGATGTGACAAACTGAAACCAATTGGGAAAGCTGCTGGTAGCCGTGTACTGTCTTCGCGACCAGGATGATTTCGCCTCCATCCTCCATCTCGAAGGTTGATCCAATGAGGGCTTGGTATCCTAGTTCCTTGGCGACTTTGGCAAACTCCACGGCTCCAGTCAGGGAAAAGGTGTCGGCCAGAAGTACCGCTTCATATCCTTGTGCTTCGGGGAAAGTAAGGATGTCCGACGCATGCATGGTCGAGCGTCCGTAGGAGTATCCGCTGATTGCATGGAGCAGGGCAAGCGGCTCCTTGCGTTGATTGGTTCGGTAGTCCGAATAGGTCGGTTCGGGCGCATAGCCCATCGCTTTTGCAACTTTTTCATCGCGTACTCGAAGCTTGCAGCTGAGGCGAGGCCGGGCATGTCCGTTCTCCCCATATCGAAAGCCTTCGCCTGTTTCACGGATCACGTTGAGGGTATCGACAAAGCGACGAAATTCTCGGGGTTCTTCATTCTCCCACCACTCGCCGATCTCTCGCCAATGGGCGAGGACACTATCGCCACCCGGTGACATTTTTCCACTCCCGCAAGACATACACGCGTCGGGGCAATTGTATTTCCTTGCCCAGTTTGACCGAACTATCGCCAAACACCGCTTGGGCTTTTTTGATTGCCGATTCGAGCCTTCGTGGTGTCCTTGTTCCTGACTTTTCTAAGAAGGCACCCTGCTCAATGGTCACCTTTTTCAATCCAGAAAGGAGAATTTGAATTGCGGCCAAGGGACGGCAAAGATTCTTTTCAAGGAGCAAGTGTAGACTTGGTTGAACGGTCTTTGCATCGCGCAGTGGCTTACTAAATGTGCGGCTTATCAGCTTGGTTTCGGCATCTTCAAACTCAAGTGTGATACTAGCGAGGCACCCTTCGAGGTTCTGGAGTTCAAGCCGCCTACCAATGCGTTGTGCCAACAGCTCGACCGTGTTCTGAACTGCTTCGAATGATTCAGCCAAGCCGTCGAAGATGAATTTCTCAAGGATTGAAGCGGGGGGATACGCGGCATCAACTGGCTCAAATGCCCCGCCTTTTGCAGAATTTTGAATCAGAAAACTGGCTTGATCAAATTGCTCCTGGAGCACGTGGAACGGAATATGGGCCACATCGCCAATCTTTGAGTAGCCTAGGAACTGTAGCCGCTGCCGATACTCGATAGGTACGGGTAGAAGCTCCTGAACAGGCAACCCGGCGAGAAATGTTGTTGGACTATGCAAGGCTGGACCACAGTCGTCATACTTTGCCGCCAATTGTGCCAGCCATTTTGTACTAGCTAATCCCGTGGAGATAGTCAGTTTGGTCGATCGTTGGAGAGTGCGGAAGAGTTCTTCGGCGATGTCGATTGGTTGTGGGTGGGCACTGAGGTCGATCCATGCGGCATGCTGGTCGGCAGGTTCGATGATGTTCGAGAAAGCGATGCATAGATCCAGCCAATCGGCTTGTTTGCGGAGATAGGTTTCTTCTTCCCACGGGATGAATTCGCCTTCGCTGAGGATGGCGCGAGCCTGTTTGGTAAGGATTCCCTT
>JAYVHY010000243.1:0-3686 GCA_043770615.1 Armatimonadota bacterium
ATCGGGGGCACCAATGACCATCCCTCGTTGAACATCTTCTAGGTCGATTCCGGTTATATTGAATGCAGTTCGATTTCCTCGTTCGCTGGACTCCACGGCTGAGTCATGAACCTGAATGGTTCGAATTCTTGCCTTCTTGCCCGACGGCATCACGATGGCGTCGCAAGGACCGGTTACTTTTCCGCGAGCCAGATATCCAGTAATGACAAGCCCGAGACCATTGATGACAAACGATCGGTCAATCGGCATGTACCACAGCGGGTTGGGATCGACGGCCGGCTTAAAACCAGTCACGGCATTATCTAACTCATGGATGAGCTCAGGAAGCCCTTTGGCAGTTTGAACCGAGATTGGCACTATTACGCAGTTTCTGAATCGAGTCTTATTGATCCATGCTTCAATTTCTTGCCTTTGAAGAAGCAACAACTCATCGTCAACCAAGTCGGATTTGGTCATTGCAATGATGAGCTTTGCGACGGGAAGCATTTCAAGAATTTCAAGGTGCTCCTTAGTTTGAGGTTTGATTCCTTCATCGCTAGCAATGCAGAGAATTGCGATGTCAACGCCGATTGCTCCAACGAGCATGTTCGTGACAAATCGCTCGTGACCGGGAACGTCGACAATGGATACCTTTCCGGAAATTGGCAAGTTGATGAAAGCATAGCCAACGTCAATTGTCATTCCTCGAGCTTTCTCTTCGGGCAGACGATCAGCATCAATTCCCGTAAGGGCGCGGATCAAAGAAGTCTTTCCGTGATCAACATGTCCTGCCGTTCCGATGAGTAGAGCCATTTTATGTCAGAGCGATGTGTTCTCTGAATTCTATATCACCATCACGGCAAATCCAGAACGGAAACTCACCTTTCGTGGTTGCGGCTCCAAAATCACCATCTTTTCTTAACGCCATTACAACGCAAGGAATGTCTGTCGAGTGCCGTTGACGACGCATCATATGCCGAATGGTCTCTTCGCAAGCTTCTTGGGCGGTCATACCAGATTCCATGTTTCGAACAGATCGGTAAGAAGCACACGCCTTCCAAAGCTCTTCGCCGAGACCGGTTGCTCCGGCAGCACCGATTTCGTCATCGGCATAGATTCCCGCGCCAACAATGGGTGAATCGCCAACTCTTCCGGGAAGCTTCCAAGCTAGACCGCTCGTTGCGGAAGCTGCGACCAGGTGAGGCTTACCGTCAGGGGTCGTCTCAAGGCCGAGCATTGTGACCGTATCATGGGATTCGGTCATGGTGTGGACAAAGAACTTGTCGGCTTCTCCTCGTTTCCATTCTTCGTACTTCTCGATACAGTCAGCGGTCATGAGGTTTATTGGCGTCATGCCGTTTTCGATGGCAAACCGTCGAGCTTGGTCACCGGCGAGCATCACATGGGGAGTTTTCTCCATGACCATCCGGGCAATAGAAATTGTTGGTGCCATGCCGCGAACAGCGCAAACTGCGCCGCAGTTGAGGTCGCTACCATCCATGATCGCAGCGTCTAGTTCGAGGTCACCATCAGAATTTGGTAGGGAACCAAGACCAATTGCCATGAGGCTCGGATCCATCTCGCAGGCTGCGAGTCCTTTTTCGATCATGGTTGTGAGATCCGCTCCGTTTTTGCGAGCATTCCATGCGGCTTCGATGCCGACTTGACCTGGCTCTTTCCAGGTCACAAGCAGTGTGGTCACGGGTGATAGTGTACTTCAGGCTTGTGTGGCAGACTTCGAGTTATGGAAACGAAAAAAAGGGCGGATCAAGCAGGTTAACTGCCTAATCCGCCACTCAATAACAAACCGCAATCAAGATCCGTCAAGACTGAACCAATAAACCCCAAAGAAAATTGGCTCGATGTCTCGGCTGGTTTTATCGCCAACAAAAACGGAAACCTGAACGGCGGTGAGACCATTTAAGTTTTTCGAGAAAGGTGAGTCCGGTTTGACCCGGACCCTTGAATGCTCCAAATGAAACGCCCGAAAGCAATGCACAAACTGAATGTCCCTAATCGCTTTGGTTTGCAGGTTCCAAAGATTTGCAAAAAATTCAAGATCCATTGGTTTGAGGACAACCTACGAAAAGCAAGAATGTTATCCAACGGAATCAACAATTTGAGCAATGTTTAGTTCTATTCAATTTATCGCTTTGAGGATAAATCCCTCAGCGACATCCAATGTTTTACGGCATGCCATGTGACGGATTTGTGACGCACAATTTTACACTTGGCAACTTTGCGTCCAGCCGCCGATTTTTGGAAGACTGGTCCATGATTTAGGTTCAAATAGTCGAGAATGAGCCATCTTTTATTCGGTGGGTATTTGTGCCTACCTATATTTGGTCAAGAAATCAGAATTGGATTTTTAGCCTTCCTTTTGCGCGATTCCGTTGTCTGTCACACCTGCTCTGCTAACATTTCAGGATGGAAGAAAGGGCATCGTTTTTTAAGCCAGGAGGCACCCTTTCTCCCGATGCTTCAAGCTATTTGACACGTTCAGCGGACAAGGATATATTCGAAGCCTTGCGTTCTGGAGAATATGTCTTTGTTCTGGACTCGCGCCAAAAAGGCAAGTCGTCACTGATCGCCAATGCGGTAGTCAAGCTTCAAACGGCTGGAGTTGCGACATCGAAGATTGATCTTCAACGGCTTGGGGCCAACTTGACTCCAGATCAGTGGTACGCCGGACTATTACAGACAATTGGTCAGGACCTCAATTTATGGGAGCCCCTCCTTGACTATTGGAAAGCTCATCCGGAAGTTGGCCCCTTGGCGAGATGGCTCGGCGCAATCGAACATGTAGCCCTGAAACGAACTACCGGAAAGTTGATTATCTTCATCGATGAGATTGATTTTGTCCAAGCCTTGAAATTCTCGTCTCACGAATTCTTTGCCGGAATTCGATCCTGTTTCAATTGTCGATCCGACAATCCAGAATTTGCACGCCTATCGTTTTGTTTGGTTGGCGTTGCCTCACCCGGGCAACTTATTGACAGTGATGAAGTGACTCCGTTCAATATTGGACGTCGAATCGACCTTAAGGACTTTTCGAGAGAAGAAACCCAGCCCTATTCGGTTGCCCTTTCCGCAGGAGATCGTGATGGAAATAGAATTCTTGACCGAATCTACTACTGGGTTTCAGGTCATCCTTATTTGACTCAACTCTTGGCCTCCAGGGTGGCAAATAACCCTCTGATCAATTCGAATTCCGCAGTCGATGATATCGTTCATGAACTGCTCCTGTCTTCCGAGGCGCGACAAAAGGAACCAAACCTTGCCGATGTCGAACGGCGACTCCTTCACCCGGTCTTGCCAAACGTTTCGAAGGAAGAAGGGCGAAGCCAAATCCTGGATCTTTATCGAAAGGTTTTGGATAGGAAGGCGATTTCGCCAAACTATGAAGACCCGCTGGTTGCCTCACTCTTGCTATCGGGAGTTGCGAATCCTGGAGAAGGCCGATTAACAATTCGGAACCGAGTTTATAGTCAGCTATTTGATCGGAAATGGTGTAAAGCGAACTTATCTGATGCTGAAACTCGCCGCCTCTTTCAAGCCGCCTCGCGAGCCGCATGGAGAGTTGGTTGGGTCTCGCTCGGAGTCTTTGCTATTTTTGTTTCGTTGCTAGCTTGGTCAATAAATTTAACTCGTCAGCGAGATCACGCCCTAACCCAAAGCCGCCAGCTTAACTTTGAAAACGTTAAGAT
>JAYVHY010000244.1:0-20157 GCA_043770615.1 Armatimonadota bacterium
ACCCGCAAATGGAAGGGGTACCTCCGCATTGGGGTCTATATTTCCATACTGACAACTGTGAGGCAACCATCGCCAAAGCCACCGAGCTAGGCGGTACGGTCGTTTACGGACCAATGGATATTCCCGATATTGGAATTGTTGCCGGAATAACCGACTGCTGTGGGGCTCACTTCAATGTGCATCAGCCTGCAGGCGGTGCGGCAACCGACATATCTGGTGGTGCAGTTAATTGGGTGGAGCACATGGGGCCAACTCGAGAATGTGCTGTAACATACTATAAGTCCTTATTTGGTTGGGGATCAATGGATATGGACATGGGTGAACCTGTCGGAACCTATTCAATGTTCACCGTTGAAGAAACTCCGGTTGCTGGCTGCATGAACGTTTCTGCCGATCTGGGTCCGCCAAACTGGACGGTTTATCTTCACGCTAGTGACCTTGCTGCAACCTGCGAAAAGGTCAACGCGGCTGGTGGACAGATCATCAATCCACCAATGGATATTGGTCAGTTTGGTCACATTGCCATTGCTGCTGACTGTTGTGGAGCCGTTTTTGGGCTTCATCAGCCTCCATCAATGTAATTGTAAGTATGTGCCTGACCAAGTTGTTGGGCACACTTGATGCTTTTCGTCAAAACGCCGTACAATCCGACTATGAAATTATTTATTGGCAAGTTCCTCACTATTATCTTAATGTTGGGTGCTTTTGTCAGGCCAAATGCCCAGCTTTTGGGACCAACTGAAAGCCCAATCGGCGGCATTACTGGGAGGTGGATTTCGATGTTCACGCCGTACGCTTCACCGACAGCGCCTTTCTTTCTGAAAGTTATCGAAGTAGATGGTGGTATCTTTTCGGCCCATGACAAGGTTCAAGTTTGGGATGGAACAAACGTAGCAAGAAATCAATGGATTGTTGTCCCCGCCGGGCGACCATTTGGTGCTGAAATGGCATATTTTGTCATCAATATGGACTATGACAAGTACTTGGATTCAGCAACTGTGAACGGGGAAGTCAAAGTTAAACCATATTCTGGTTCTCTGTCTCAGTGGTGGCTATTTGTTCCTTCAATTGGCGGTGGGCTGAACCTGGTTTCGGCCAACTCTGGGCTGGCATTAACATTTCCCAATGGATCGAATGGATCGGCATTACGAATGGCTCCATTGACATTTTCGTCAACTCAGCGTATTGGCACTGTTACAACCAATAGCGGAAATCCGTTTAATCCTGGAATTTCATTTAACTTTCCGTTTCCTAGAACAATTCGTTCAGCTGCAAATCCAAACATGCAACTGGCAGATCTGACGGCTGGAAGTAATTTGCAGAACGCATTTGTAGGCTTGAGACCGCGAACCCCTGGAATAACCAATCAGATTTGGCATGCTTTTTTTGATACCAGCAATGACTACTTCCGAATCTACAATAGCCACAATTACTATAATCTGGGATCATTTGATAATGTCATGTTTGGCGGAACCAATGCGGTTCTGAGATATCCAGAAGTCCTACCTGCTGAACCACAACAGTGGTATGCATTGCCAACGAAATATCCTGGGCAGCACTATCTCGTTCACGCAAAGAGCGGTCTGGCACTTAAGGTTCAAAACACCAACAATGGAGCTTTTGCATACCTTTGGCCTATTGATGGTTCCGATCTTGAAAGATGGATCATTGATACGCCTTAAATTGAAAGTGGTGGTACATGCTGAAATGAGGGTAACCCGAGATTCAAACTCGGGTACAATACGATCAAATGCCTAGTAAAGTCCGTCCAAAACTGTTCAAGAAAGTCAAAATGAAAGCGTCTTCTCGCAAAGTGAAGGCCAAGAACAGGGCAAATATGAGGGGAACCTCGAAGCTAAAGACTTCTTAATTGAATTGAAAAAGCGATCCAAAGAGGTCGCTTTTTTGTGTCTGAATCTTAATAGCAAACGGGGGTTTCTAACGTAAGAAATAGTAATGGAAGGCTCAACAAAACTCGAATTCCTCGGAATCGCCGAAATCGTTCTAAACGTGAATAACCTGCCTAAACTTCGAGACTTCTACATCGAAAACCTCGGATTTGTTCTTTCCGGCGAAGTCGCCAGCGAAGATCCCACTGATCCTCACCAAACCGGCGAACCAACAATCTGCTTCCTCAAGGTCGCCGAGAGCGACACTCCTTTAGGGCGAGCCGTCCATCCACCCTTCCTCGTCCTCATTGACTACAAACGACACGCCGCCGCCAAACGGAGATTCACCGAGCTCGATCAAACGAGATCTGGATTCAACCACATGGCGTTCGAAATCGCGCCTGAAGCTTACGACGGTTGGCTAGTCAAGCTAAAAGCACAAGGAATTGAAGCCTTCGAAACCGAATTCGAAAACGTCCAAGCCAAGGCAATGTTCATCAAGGACCCAGAAGGGAACTCAGTTGAGCTCATCTGCCATAATCCGCCAACATCCTAGACTACCGTTTGTCTAGCTCATGTAAGGTCGCGATGGGTACATATCCAATTTCCAATCCCTTGGGTGGCTTCATGATCAACGCAGGATCAATGTTCGCGAGTTTGCCCATCGTTGGAGGAGCCAAGTAGTTTCTATTCTTTGGCCATGATCGGTGAATCTTTTCAACCTTAACCTGCATTCGCTCCCTTTCTGCTTTGGTTAAGTCAGCATTCAGCAAAGCTGGCTGGTCAGCAAATCGATACCAGTAGTACGTAACCACGCTGCCGTTTCCAAGGTGAGCCTTAAACGGTCCCGCAACCGGACCAGGTTGCTTCCAACTACTTTTCGGGTCACTTGGCGTCGAATAGGGACCTTCGTGTTGCTCCACCGGAGTGCCAAACTTCAATTGCTGGAGTCCCGTCTCAACCGGAACCTGATCGACCGATACGGGTACCCACTTCGCCTTCTTCTCGTCCTTGGTATTCTCTAACCGGAAGTATTCCGGAAGAGTCACCAAATTGCCGTTGTTCTTTGCGTTGGCATAATTCCACTCGTAACCAAATGTGTTTGCGTCAATCGCTTTTGGTGTCGCAAAAGAGCTCCATGAAATTGGGACCCGCTTTTCTTTTTTCCGAGACTCGCCAGAATGAATCTGCCACGAAGAACTACCTCCGCCGGTAAAAGTTCGAATATGAGATCCAGCTGGGTTAATCGTTCCATTACTTGGCGCTCCACCGTCAAACCATTCCTTAACCGAATCCCACAGGGCAGATTTGTTGTAAGCCGTGTCTTGGTGCACAAGTACGGATCGACCATCGGCATTTCGTGGGAACGATGTTGGAGCAATCCGAGCGTATGACTCGCCATTTGCTGCGTCAGCCATCTTACACGGAATGTATTGCGTCTCCATCTGTACATGGCGATTTGGGTCAGCGGGACGACTATCGAGCAACTTGCCAACCCATTCTGGATTCCTCAACTGTGCCTGTGCCCAAAAGTGAGGAGTAAAGAAGGCAACTGGTCCCTTGAAGTTATTCGTGTTTAGGAACAGAGTCCAAGCTTGACCACCGTTTGGAATGTCCTTGTCGTTGGTTGTTGCTTTGGGTTCACAAATCGGAAGAGAAAGATAGCCATATCCAAATAGCTCACCACTGGTACCTTGCTTGAGATCTAATCCATCAATTGGAAAAAGGACCCAGGGACTTAACTGGGCAACTCCATACAGGCCTCGGGGCTTCTCCCACGTTCCCCAACCATGTGCAGGTCCGTTCGCAATATCACTAAAATTGGGTCCGACTCCGCCCATGATGAACTTCGGAGTTTCAGTTGGAAATCGAGTATCTCTCCACCAACCTAAGCCACCTTCGATGTCCGAATACATGTCTTTCGGTGGAGTTCCTTCTTGTTGGGCAAACATCCACGTTCCGGGCAAACCAGTTTGGAATTGGTGTCCAGGATATGCCCGCAATAACGGCCAAGCCGCAATATACATTGAGAATCCTGCTCCAAATGACTTATCAACCCTCTCTTGTGTTGGAATGATCAGGTATCCAGCCAAGTATTCGTCGTGCTCCGCCTTGGTTGAAACTGTCGCAGCGGCAGAAATGCCAATTGTCAGAACAGGCAGTAATAAACATACTATTTTTGCGGGGTTTTTCATCGCTTAGCTTGGGTTCGAATCAACGAATTGCCAAAGCAACCTTACCTAACTTATTCGCCAAAATTTCCGCAAAATATTAGTGCTTTGACCGAGAATTATTTTGCTTCTGCTTGCTTCCCGCAATTCTGGGTACTAACGCCGTCGTAAGAGAAAATGGAGGTGAATCGTTGTCCGCACGATCCCGAATGAAGTCCGAAATCTCCTTGAGCTTTTTTACAAGCTCTTCTCGGTCACTTTCCCCAAGCCGAACAACGTTCCGATGACAAAAGATGCCTATCGAATGCGATTTATCCGAATTAGCTGCCCGAGCTACTTCACGCAATGCCACAGACATGATGCCGATAAGGGCTTTGTTCGCCAACATCTGCGTCGAAGGATCACGTTTCGGTAGTTCCATGTTGTCCATGCAGGCATCATATTGTTGCTCGGGTCTTGCTCCTTCATACGATGTAGAAACTGATTGGACCAATTGGCAAGCCTCTAACTTACGAATAGGATAATAAAGCGATTTCTGGAGATAGCCAGTGATTCGGCAAAGCTCAGACACCGTCATCGGTCCATCGGATATCAACCAAGAAAGGATTTCTGACCGAATCGGTGAGCGAAGACAATCAAGTTGCTCGCTATTCAACGTCAAAACCTGTTTTCGTGCCATTTGTAATATTATTGCTGTTTTAACTTGGTTTAATTATGGTATATATTAAACTATGTTAGCAACCGCAGCAATTCTCACCAGAATTCTCAACACTCCATCAATCGGTTCCCAGGGGATCAATGTGCGGCGGACGGACACCATTATTCGAGCCTACGTTGACAAGCGACAGTTCTCGGGAGCGGTCTTGATCGCAAGAAAAGGGAAGACGGTCTTTCAGGGAGCATACGGAATGGCAAATTGGGACTTGCGGATACCAAATGCCCTTACAACTAAGTTTCGATTGGGTTCATTAACTAAGCAGTTCACTGCCGCTTCAGTGCTGTTGCTCGAAGAGCGGGGAAAAGTTGGTCTTGATGATTCAATTCTCAAATACTTTCCCGAAGCGCCAACGGCATGGAGCGCAATTACTGTCCGACATCTTCTCCATCATGAAAGTGGAATTCCGGACATTGCGAATCTCCCAACTTATCCAATGTTTAAGCGACAACTGCACTCGAAGGCCGAACTTTTGGAACGGTTTAGTTCACTACCTCTCAAGTTTGATCCCGGCACACAGCACCGATATAGTAACTCTGGATACATTGTCTTGGGTCAGCTTATCGAGCGAGTGTCGGGACAATCGTATGAAGACTTTTTGCAGGAGAATATTTTCAAAGTTGCCGGGATGAATGATTCTGGACTCGATTCGACTGTCACAATTGTTCGGAATCGAGCTAGTGGCTATGAAGATTCCAAAAGTGGGCTAAAGCCTGCGACTTACGTTGACATGTCTGTTCCCGGAGGAGCAGGTGGTCTCTACTCAACCGTGAATGACTTACTGAAGTGGCAACTGGCATTTTTCGGCAAAAAGATCGTAAGTCCAGAATCCTATCAAAAAATGGTGGCACCTCTTGACGGTATTAAACCAAGTTCGACCGGAATTGGAATGGGGCTCGCTATCGAAGATTTCTCTGGACGAAAGCAAATATTCTTTGGCGGCGGGATCGAGGGATTCAACTCCTTACTTACCTATGATCCGGAGGACGAAACAGTTATTGTCGCTTTGTCAAACGTCAACACCGGATGGATTGACGTAATGGGTGGTCAGTTATCGGCGGTTAGTCGAGGTGAAAAAGTTGTCCTGACTTCCGAAAGGGTTGAAATCAAGCTTGAGGAGAAAGAAAAGCGAAAGTATGTGGGTGCTTATGCAATTTCCGACTCAACCGACCTAAATATTGGCTTTGACGCAGGGAACTTATATGTTCAGGTCGCTGGGCAAGATCGCTTCACCTTATATCCCGAGGCAAAGAATCGGTTCTTTTTGCGGGCGCTCGATGCACAGGCCGAATTTGTCCAAAACAAGGATGGTTCCTACGATCTGCTTTGGCACCAGGGAGGATCAACCGTAAGAGGAAAGAAAAAATCGATGCCATAGTCTGGGAGTATTATCTTCCCATGCTAGACCCGTATAAGTTCGCAAACATTGCATTTCAGGGGCGCAGGTTCCTTGGTCCGTATGCTAGCGAAAGTATTGTTGACATGATCGGCGGCATAAAGGGTGAAGTTCTCGATATCGGGTGTGGAAACGGTTCGGTTATGGAAGCTACCAATGCGATTGGGGTTGGCATTGACCGGAACCCTTCCATGATTGAAGAAGCTAGGCTTCGTAATCCTGACTGCAGGTTTTATGACGAAGACGCCAAGTCGATCCTGCCAACCCTCAATCTGAATCCGGACATAATCATCTGCCTAGGGGCATCTCAGGCTATTGGTATGCCAAATGAGGCGCTTAGCTACTTTTGTAACATGCTCCGTCCAGGCGGCTACTTACTTTTTGGCGACGGCATCTGGGATGCAGAGCCATCTCAGCACTATCTGGATTTTCTTGGGATGAGAAAGGAAGACTCAGTATCGTTTGATGAGTTTCAAAATTTTGGCCAAGCATTCGGATTAGCTCCGGTAAAGTCCTACCGATCAACTAGCCAAGACTGGGATTCCTTTGAAGATCACTACTATCACACAATGATCAAGTGGTGTGAAGAAAACCCAGCCGATCCCGATGAACCGGCATTTCGCACTCGAATGACCGCCTGGCGAGATGCATATCTCAGTTATGGGCGTGGAACCCTTGGATACGCAATTGTCTTGTATCAGAAGGAACCACTTTTACCAAATTGATGCTTTGAAGAACCATTTGCTTCGTCTCTATGCACCGTGACATCACCCCAAAAGTAACCAAAGTTCTTGTCTAACAACTGACCAAAAGGCGGTATCGTTGAAAGTGACTTTGACCTAAAGGACTACTCACTATGGACTTCGGAAACCCAAAACTCCCATCAAGACGACAAATTCTCCAAGCAACCGGAACAATCGTTGCTGGATCCATGCTGCCCAGCTTCGGCTTTGGTTCAGTACACATTGCCGGCAATGAAGCAATTCAAGTTGCCCTCGTTGGATGTGGCGGACGTGGCGGTGGTGCGGCAGCAAACGCAATGTCAACCCAAGCTGGTCAGTTGAAGCTCGTTGCCATGGCTGATGTCTTTACCGACCGTCTGGAATCGACCCGGGACAATCTAGTCAAAGACTTCAAAGACAAGATGGATGTGCCTCAAGAGAAGAAGTTTATTGGCTTCGAGGCATACAAACAAGCTATGGACTGCCTTAATCCTGGCGACATTGTCATCCTCACCACTCCACCTGCCTTCCGATGGGTCCATTTCCAGTATGCGATTTCTAAGAAACTTAACATCTTTATGGAGAAGCCGCTTACAACCGACGGTCCAACGAGCCGAAGAATGATGAAGCTCGCCGATGAAGCCGCTGCCGCTGGACTAAAAGTTGGCGTTGGTCTGATGTCTCGACACGCAGTGAACCTACAGCAACTTCACGATCGAGTCAGTAACGGCGAAATTGGCGAAATCCTTTACATGCGTGGCTATCGAATGCACGGTCCCGCCGCATCATTCGAGTCAACTGTAAAGCCTGACAACATGAGCCACCTCGAATATCAAATTAGACGATTCCATAGTTTCATATGGGCTTCCGGTGGTTGTTTTAGTGATTTCTATATTCACCACATCGATCACCTTTCGTGGATGAAGAATGCATGGCCAGTAAGTGCTCAAGCATCCGGAGGACGACATTACCGACAAAATCGTGATGGCAAAGACCTTGTTGACCAGAACTTTGATAATTATTCGGTTGAATACACGTTCGCCGATGGCACCAAGTTCTTCTTTGATGGTCGCTGCATCGAAGGTGCTCATGGTCAATTTTCAAGTTACGTCCACGGAACCAAAGGCACCGCGATCGCCGCGAGAAACGGTGACTGCAACGGACCTTCTGCCATCTACAAGAACCAGAAGTTTGAAGGCAAGCCAGACTGGATCTCGACCGATAAGAGCAACCCCTACCAAAATGAATGGGAAGTTCTTGTCAAGGCGATCAAGAACGGCACACCGCATAACGAAGTCAAGCGTGGAGTCTCGGCTAGCCTTACCTGTTGTATGGGACGAATGGCAGCCCACACCGGTCAAGTCATCACCTTCGATCAAATGATGAACGACACCCACGAGTTCGCGCCAATGGTTGATAAGCTTACGATGACGTCCGACTCTCCGCTCATGCCGTTAGCCAACGGAAAGTATCCGGTTCCTCAGCCGGGAATCGTTACCGACCGAGAATACTGAGTCTAGTTTGCGGAGGCATTCTTAACGAATGCCTTCGCATTCGGATACCAACGGAGCAACCGTTCTCGTTCCCAATCGTTTAACAGCGTCAGCGCAGTCGAGAGCGGATCTGATGTAAATCCATCCTTCGCGATGATGCTAGCCTGTATCCGATTCGTTAAGCCTTGTCCGGTTGCCGGATCAACCACATGCGAGTATCGCTTTCCATCAATCACCACAAATTGCTCAGTATCACCCGAAGATGAAATCGCACAGTTGTGAAGCAGAAGCTCCTTCGAGTCATTATTGGGAATGCTCACAGTCCAACCCTTTGTCTTTGGCGGAGCATCACCCAATACCAAATCACCTCCCATTTCGATCAGAGCACTCTTAATCCCGTTCTTTCTGAGAACTTTGAGGGCTTCATCCGAAGCATAGCCTTTGGCAATTCCGCCCAAGTCAAGTTTCATTCCGTCCTCCAAGAGGGTGGCGGTATGGGCTTTTCGATCAAGCTTTACTTTTCGATATCCAACTAGCTTCTTGGCTGCATCAATCAGCTCAGCGGCCGGCAGCTTGCCATCCTTTCTCGCCTTTCGCCAAATCTGAACCAGAGGACCAACCGTGACATCAAATGCCCCTCCGGTTTGTCGAGAAATTGTGTGGCTTCGTTCAAGCACCCGAAACAAGTCATCCGAGATTTTCACTGCCGTGTTCTTTGGCTGTGCGCATAGCCTCATAAGCTCACTCTTGGGGCGATAGTCACTCATGATTTCGTCTAAGTCAGCAATTCGCTTAAACGCCGCTTCGCAAGCTTTTTCTGCAACTTCTTTCTTCGTAGCGTAGACCACCAGTCGCGCGTCAATACCCATGTGATACTCAACTAAGGTAAAACGGGTAAGTTCCGTTTGCTCCTGTAATGGTTGAGCGTTTGGAATCGCAGCAAAAGAAATTATGAGAACCATCGTGAATCCTCGCAAGCATCGAGCCATATATTCCGCGGCAATTGGTATGTTGGTTTTCATCGCTACTTCATCCATCGCTGCCCCTTTGCATTCTCAGCAAGCACTTTCACCTTTTACTCAAGACTTGCCCAATTCCGTGGTCAAAATCAAAATGGTTCCAATTCCTGGTGGACCATCGAAACTTGGAGGAGCGGTAACGACGGTAAAACCATTTTACATTGCAACGACCGAAACCACATGGGAAGCTTTTGATCTTTTTCTTTCAAGCGGCGATCCTTCCAAGCCATACGACCAAACTGTCTTCAAACCCGACGCAATCGCCAGACCCAGCCGAAGCTATCACTTACCTGATCATGGGTGGGGGCATCGTGGTTATCCCGCCATTAGCATAGCGTTCGATTCCGCCAACATGTACTGCCGATGGCTGTCGTCCGTAACCGGCAAAAAGTATCGCCTTCCGACCGAAGCGGAATGGGATTTGGCTTGCCGGGCTGGTGCGAAGGAACCATGGAAGCTCGATGCGGCATCGATTGAAAAGCAGGCGTGGTACGAAAAGAACTGCGAAGATGAAACATCTATGCCTGTCGCAACCAAAGCGGCAAATAGCTTTGGACTTTTCGACATGCTTGGCAATGTCGGCGAATGGACTATCGACGCCCAAGGCAAACCAGTCCTTTGCGGAGCAACATTTCTCGATCCCGTAACAAAAGTGAACCCTGGCGAACGAAAACGTTGGGCACCAGCATGGCAAGAATCTGACCCGCAAATTCCTAAAAGTCGATGGTGGCTCTCCGACGGTCCATTTTGCGGATTCCGACTCGTCTGCGAAGGTTAAGCTGGCATCAGAAAGCCTCAGTCGAACAATAAGACCTTGTGCGACTGAGGCTAATTCAGACAGTGATCTAAGCTTTGCCGGCCATCACGTCTTTTATCCAATCCTTCATGACTTTCGAAAACGCATTGTTGAATTTGCCTTTCTGAAAGTTCTTTATGCTCTCTTGCTCAGTAGGGAAGTTATGGAAGAGATGGTCCGAGTCAGGCAACACGACAAACTTGCCCCAGCCCGGATGCTCTCGATTGACAATGTCAGCAATAAGCTTGTGGTCGGCATCATAGGTCACAAAGTCACTAAATCCTCTCACCGCAAGGGCGTGAGCATTGCATTTCTTCCAGTAAGCCGGAAAATTGGTTTGCGCGAGCTGGCGCCAAAAATCGAGACTCTTCGCGTTAAATAGCCCGCCAGGGAAAAACGCGTCGGCTAGCTGCGCCAATTGCGGGTGAGATTTTTTAACTTCATCGGGCGATTTATTTTCCAAGAAAACCAAGGCCATTAGGCGGGCGCCTTGCCTCGCTTCTTCATCTGCCGCTTCAAAAGTGTTTCCTCCGACTAAACCTTGGTACCGAATGGTGTCCAAAAGATACTCAAACCATGTTCTGGTCGCGGTTCCATAAATGGCAAGACCCTTAACCGGATTTTCTGCGGCAACCATCGGTCCAAATGCCCCACCCATGCTATGACCAAAAATAAAGACATTGTCAGAATCAACCGAATCAAGTCCCTTCAATTGCTTAAGTGCTTGCCGATAGATGTCCAATTCCGTGGTGTAATCCATCGGTGCAAATGGTCCACCCTCACTATCACCAACGCCTGGCTTTTCAACTCGAAGCGTGACGAACCCGCTGTTGGCAAAATCGTTGAGAATCGGACCATCAATTGTCGCTACATCCCCAGTCGCCGTTGCAAGGGTGTAATCGTATGAGACTGGTGAGAACCCCTGAATGAAGAATAATGCGGGTGACTTCCCGGCTTTCTTTGGTTTGGTAATGATGGTTCGCATGCGCTTGCCATAACTCACCACATCACTATAAATAACTTCGTAGTTCTTGTTTCCGGGGTCTCGCGGCTTTTCAACCAGAGGAGAACTCCACTCCATTGCTTTTCCGTCGCGCATTCCCGTGAACTTGATTACCTGATTGACGGGCATATCTCGAACCAAGGCGCCAACAACTCCAGGCGCAACTTTGTTTCCGTCGAAAGTTAAAACAATGTCGCCCTCTTTGAATCCTGCTTTCTCGCCGGTAAGCCCCGGAACAAGCTTAAGTACCATAAGTCCTTCTCCTGGCTTTAGTCCAAGTTTGGTCATTTGGTCAGCCGCGATCGGCGCGAAGGAAATCCCCAGCCCACCCCGACGAGGCAATCCCTCAAGTGTGTGAGTCGTTCCCATCGTAGGTTTGGGTTGGTGAGTCAAGAATGTTGCGAGAATAGTTGCAGCAAGAATCATAGGTTTTCTCTATTACAAATTGTAATACATCGAAATCAAATTCAGTTGGTTCCCGAAAGCAAAAAATTCAAGATAATATGTAAGGTGAATCTGAGCGCATCCCAATGATTGACCGAAAACTTTCAACAATTGAAATGACCGTTCTCGGTTTCGCGTGGCTGCGGGGCCCCTGTTCGATCTACGCAATCATGAAGGAGATTTCCTCATCCGAGTCATCCTTCTACAAGTCGAGGGCTGGCACAGCCTATTCGGTAGCAAACCGCTTAATTGGCTTTGAACTCTTAGCGAGTGTTGCAAATCCGGGGAAGGACGACGAAAAGTGGATTCAAATTACGGACATTGGTGTTTCCGCTCTACAAGCCTGGGTGACGCCACCCATACCGTTGCCCGACATTTTTCATTCGGCCGATCTGGTTCGACTAAGATTTTTCTTTCTCGGCGTGGTTGAAAAGGAACAACGACTTGCGTTTATCGATGATTCCATAAAGGGGCTCCAAGATTTTCTGGTTCGATGCGAAAATCTCATCCCCAAAAACGAAGCTCTCGGCGATTACTTTGGTGTTCTCGCTACGGTCTCAACCGTCCTCGAAACCAAAGCACGAATTGAATGGCTCGAAATGGTTCGAGAATGGATTGAAAATCCCCTCGCATCGGACAAGTCAATATCTGATATTGTCATGGCAAAGCTTGAGTCAAGGCAATAGATGTAATATCTAACCATGAATTCCGTAAAGGCTGGCTTGATTCGACAATACAAATCATCGTTCGACATGCTTCGTCAAGCTGTTGAGCGATGCCCCGATGACCTATGGCTGGAGGGCACCCATCCTCGTAACACTTGGCGGATCGCCTACCATGCGGCTTACTACACTCACCTTTATTTAGCCCAAAATACAAAAGCGTTCGAGCCATGGAGCAAGCACCGCCAGGACTGCGTGATTCTTTGGAGCAACCCAAAGGTTGAAGAACCATATTCAAGAAAGGAAGTCCTGGAATACATCGACTTCATTATAGAATTGATGCCTCGTGCCGTCGAGAATCTGAACCTTGAAGCTAAATCATCAGGCTATAGTTGGTACCCAAATGTCCCCAAAATCGAACACCAGTTCGTAAACCTTAGACACATTCAAGGTCATGTGGGTCAACTCTCCGAACTCCTCATGGCCCGAGGAATCGAAATCGACTGGGCTGGATAGTCCAGGTCGTCAAAATCGCTCGTATAATCCAAGTCAACATGCAATTGTTTGGTGACCTAAAGTCTTTGGGCGTCATACACGTTAAGGGGTGGTTTTTCCTTGTCCTCGCCGTCATCGCATCAATCGGTCTCCTCGTCCAGAACCCATCGTGGCAAAACCTTGCGTTGCCTGCAATCGCACTGTGGGGAGCTTGTCGATGGTATTACTATATGTTCTATGTGATTGAAGAGTACGTCGATTCTAGCTTCAAATTTGCCGGGCTAGGTTCCTTTGTTCGGTACTACATACAAAAGAAAACCAAGAATTAAGCTGATTAAAACAGATGATTGGATACAGCTAACTATTGACAGTTCCAAGGGTAACCTCAGGCGGCATGAAGTACCTCATAGCCTTGATTGCATTCCTTTTGTCCGCCGTGGCTCCAGCTCAAATCCAAAATCATGTTGACCCCAATATGACGGTGAGAGCCCCAGGAACCGGTAGTGATAGCGAAGCTGGAATAGGTGCAATGATTCCATGGGCCGATAGCCTATGGGTCATTAGTTACGTTGCTCACATTCGCGGAAGCGGCCTCGGGCTTTACCAAGTTAACGCAAAAATGGGTTGGATCAAACGACCTGAAAGTGTCACTGGAACCTATGCAAACCGCTTCATTCACTGGCCAAGCAAGCAAGCATTTATTGGACCTTATGCAATAAATTAAAAGGGGGAAGTGCGAACTATTCCGACCCTGGTTGGGCATCGACTAACCGCCACCGCTGCTCACCTAACCGACCCAAACAAAGTCCTGACTCTGACAATGGAAGGGCTCCTATTTGAAGTGGATTCTAAAACCCTTGATGCCAAGCAAATTTTCGACCTAACCAAAGAACTTGATTGGACCAAGGGTGCTTATCTTCACTTCAAAGGTATGCATACTGGGCAAGGTCAAGTGGTTGTCGCAAACAGCACCTTTGAGGAGCCCGAATTTATGAGTGAGCGAAACGGTGGTCGTCTTGCCGAGTGGGATGGCAAAGGGAAGTGGACGATCCTCGAACGAAATCCCTTTGTCGAAGTGTCGGGAAACCAACGAGCCGTTGCCAACGACTATTTTGGCTCTCCGGTATTCGCCCTCGGCTGGGATCGTTCTAGCCCAATCCTGAGAGTTCTTTACAAAGGTAAGTGGATGCGCTACAGACTTCCATTTGGGAGTCAATCCTGGTCTCACACCTGGAATACCGAGTGGATGCGCATCCGATTTGCCCAAACCGAGCGACACCTCATGGACGCATTTGGTCTTTTCTATGATCTTCCCAATCTAGTCTTTGGAGACCAATATTTTGGCATTACGCCAATATCTCGCCATCTCAGAATTGTCCCCGACTTCTGCCACTTTAACGGCTACTTTGTAATGGCAAGTGATCAGAATGATCACGCGGTCGGTCAGCCCCAATCTGGTTTGTGGTGGGGAAACATTGACGATCTCTGGGCGTTCGGCAAACCAAGCGGCTGGGGTTCAGTTTGGACACAAGAGAACGTTAAAGGTGGAGAAGTTTCCGATCCCTTTCTCATGACCGGCTTTGACAAGAAGGCGGTAAGTCTAGTTTGTAATCCAAATGAAAATGTAACTATCGACATTGAGGTCGATATCAGTGGCAGGGGTGAATGGCGAACCCTGAAACGATTAACCGGTGGCAGCGATGGGATTTCTGGTATCGCCGGAATGGCAAACTATCAATTCCCAGACGGTTTTGCTGCCCATTGGGTCCGAGGAAGAATTGTAAAGGGTGGAAAAAAGGTGACCTTGTCTTTCGCATATCTCTAGGAATCAGGCAATCAATTGTTGATCTCCTAGCGGACATACTTATGGAGCAAATGTCCAAAGTTTTCCTTGTCATCAGTCTTATCTCAACCGGGCTAGCTCTCACCAGCAATGTCAGGGCCGATCAGGATAGATTAAGGGCACCAGCAGTCCCGCTCGTTTTACATGACCCATATTTCAGCATTTGGTCAAAAACGAACGATCTGGCAGAGTCAGAAACTGCCCATTGGACTGGAGGGAAGCATGCGCTCTCGGCGATTATCTGGATCGACAAAGTCCCCTTTCGCTTGCTTGGTGCCTCGCCGGCTAATTACTCGGCACTCAAGCAGACCGACCTCTTAATTGCCCCAACCCAAACGACTGCTAGCTATCTGGGTAGCGGAGTCAAGATCGGACTAAAGTTCACTACCCCGACACTTCCCGATAATCTTGATCTATTATCACGGCCAGCAACCTATGTAACATTGGATGCCAAATCCACCGACGGTAAAAAACATGTCATCAAATTCCAGTTTGGTGCGTCGGCTGAAATAGCCACTTCCGGCTCCGACCAAGTCGTAAAACAAGTCGCATCAAAAAAAGACAAACTCACAACCCTAAAAGTAGGAACTACTAGTCAACCAATTTTGGGCCGCACCGGCGATTGGGTCAGAATCGATTGGGGGCAATTATTACTTTCTGCCAAGAGCAATCTTGTAGAAACCAGCGACTTTGAAACAAAGAAGCAGAATCCGGACGGCCAAACCTCAGCAGAAAATGTCACTGCCAGAATCGTTTTTCGACCAATTGAAGTTGAGTCCGACAAGCCTCAAAGTCAATGGCTCATCGTGGGCTACGACGACGAATTCTCAATTCAGTACTTCAAGCAGAACCTAAGACCTTATTGGCGATGCAAAGGAGATAATGCTGATTCCATGCTCAAAAAAGCTGCTTCAGAATATTCGTCAGTTACCAAGAAGTGCGACAAATTCGATGACGAGCTCATGCGAGACTTAACAAATGTCGGAGGCAAAAAATACGCTGAATTGAGCGCATTGGCATATCGACAATGCTTTGCAGGCTGCAAACTAGCAGCCGATCCGAACGGGCAACCTCTTCTATTCCCGAAGGAGAACACAAGTAATGGTTGCATCGCAACCTCAGATGTTATCTACCCAATGGCTCCCGAATTCCTTCTGTTTGGTTCGTCCTTAAGCAGAGCCATGATGGTTCCGATCATGGACTACGCGGCATCGTCACGTTGGAAATTTCCGTTTGCTCCCCACGATCTCGGTACCTATCCCAAGGCCAACGGTCAAGCGTATGGTGGCGGGGAACGAAGCGAAGAGAACCAGATGCCCGTCGAGGAAAGTGCCAATATGCTGATCCTTGTTGCTGCCCTCGCGAAAGTTGAAGGAAACGCCAACTTTGCCAAAAAGTATTGGCCAACCCTTACGAAATGGGCGGACTATCTCAAAGCCAAAGGATTTGATCCCGAAAATCAACTTTGTACCGATGACTTCCTCGGTCACTTAGCTCACAACGTCAACCTTTCAGCAAAAGCCATGATTGGCATCGCTTGCTATGCCCAGCTTTGCGAAATGAATGGGGACCATAAATCCGCGAAATCGTACGGCGATTTAGCCAAGTCGTTTGCTAATCGATGGATGAAAGAGGCTGATAGTGGCGATCATTACCGACTAACGTTCGATCGACCCGATTCTTGGAGCCAAAAATACAATCTCGTTTGGGATAAGATCCTCGGTCTAAACCTCTTTCCAGACTCGGTCAGAACCAAAGAAATGGCCTATTACCGAAAGGTCGCAAAGCCATTTGGAGTTCCCCTTGACAACCGGGGCGCTGGTGCAAAACTTGATTGGAGCCTTTGGACCGCCACATTAACTCAAAATCCAGGCGATTTTGAGGCAATCATGGATCCAGTATATCGATTCGTCAATGAAACTCCCCAGAGAGTCGGAATGGGGGATTGGTACGACACCAGCAATGGCAACCACCTGTTCATGCATTCCCGTCCAGTCGTTGGCGGTGTATTCCTACAAATGCTCTATTCCAATTCGATTTGGACCAAGTGGGCGAAGCGAGACTCAACTATAGCGAAGGGTTGGGCACCAATTCCAGAACCTCCAAAAGTAGTCAACGTTATTCCCGCTGCCGACACAGCCGCATCAACCTGGAAATATACATTTGAATCTCCGAATTCAAACTGGTTCAGCCAGGCATTTGATGATTCAACTTGGAAGTCCGGACTGAGCGGATTCGGTACTTCCGACACGCCTGGCGTCACCGTCCGAACGAAATGGGACACAAAAGATATTTGGATCAGGCGAAATGTTGACCTAACCGCCGATCAGATCAAAGGTATCGAATTTTGGATGCATCATGACGATACTGCCGAAGTCTACATAAATGGAGTTCTTGCCCGACGCTCAACTGGTTGGACTAGTCAATATGAAGTCCTAGACATGACGAGCGAAGGAAGAAAAGCCCTAAGGGTCGGGAAAAACGTTATAGCAATTCATTGCCACCAAGACGCAGGTGGACAGTATGTTGACCTTGGATTTGTAAGCATCAAGAAACCCGGAGCAAAAAAGGGCTAACCGACTCCTTGATTCTTACCGAGCGGTCCCAAGAGCCATGGTGTATGCAATTGGCGTTCGAGAGAACTGGAAGGTCTTGAAGCTACTGCCGCGTCCTTGTTGGTTGAAGTTGAAATTCAATTGCTGGTTATAAGTGAAATCAGTAAATAGCGACGTTTGGTCAAAGAAGTTATTGGCAAGCGCAAGGTTTGTCATACCTGCTTCATCAAGTGGTCTCATGCGTGCTCCAATCGATATACCAGCCAAATCCCAAGACTCCGTAAAACTTCCGGAAGGTGATTCATTCTCAGGCAATATGGAAAGGGTTACCGTATCAATATCAGAGATCCTAAAACCATCTTCCAACCTGGATGTAGCCTTTCCCCAGGCAACATCGTTCGATTGAAATCCTCCAAGAAAGATCCCGTTCCCAAAGCCTGGGGGGCAAATAAATGGCACCCTGCTCGAATTTGCCGGGTCAAAAGTCAGGAGAACTTGCTCCTTCCGATCTTTATCTCGAACCACCAACTTCAGTCTCATTTTGGTCGCAGAACCTGCCGTACGGTTTAGCCCAGCCGCGCCGGTTTGCATATACAAGCCCAACAAGTTAATGAAATCGTCAACGTAAGTCATCGGAGCCGTCGACAAATTCGCCGTCGAAAAATTAGTCCAATTCGTCATGCTCACGCTTTGGCGAGTCACAAAAGGAATTGGACCGGTTGGACCAAGACCAGTGATTGTATATTGGAATCGTGTATCGTCGGCCTGCAGAAATGGGTCGTTGTTACGTTGAACTGTGGTCCCCAAAGTAAACGGTCTGTTCTTAAAAATAAAATGAACCCGCTTGATCCCATTCTCAGGAATCGGAAGTTCCAATCCTTCTGTCATGCTTTTGGCACTACTGTCACCTAATGATCCGATGTTCAAATGCACCATTCGACTGTCAGTCGTTTCGATGACCATATCCAATGCTCCATCTGGGCGAACCCCATCCGAAACCCGAAAGTCCACTTTGAGACGGGTTGCCATTTTAGGTGTTTCGCTTAGCCCTTGACGGCTCATCACAAACTTGACTGGCTTGTCCTTACCATACGGAACATTGGCGTCTCTCAAAATCGCCGCCGGCGAAGTCAAAGGGTTTGAAGTTCGAGTACTTGTGGTTCGTGGTGTTCGAGGTGCGCCAACTTTTTTCAGCTCATTCAGCACAACGACTTCGCTCGAAGACGACCCAATTCGTCGATTCACTGGCATCCCAAAGACGTAAGCATCTTTCACGATTCGATCAGGGTTCACGGCTGTTCCATTGGAATCAATGACCGTGACCGACTTAAGGTCTCGAAAATCCTTTCCTTTACGAAGAGGAACGCCTACTAACCCATCTCTAATATTAGCGGTGGCGAGGTCAGGAGAAGAACACCACCATTCTAGAACGATGTTAGCTTTCCGATCTCCGTTCGTTTCCGGCTCCGTGAACACAAATCCGACACCTACCATGCTTACTTGCTGGGCGATCGTCATGGCGGTAGAAATCGCACAAGTCGCGACCATTGACAGCAGGCGAAGGTGTTTCATTTTTCGGGTCTTGACCTAAAAAATAGGTTCACAATAATCATATCAGAAATCCTGGTAAGTTGGAATATCCATTCTTTCTTGCCCACAAAGTCGCTTCCTTGAACCGTTAGGTAGAATTGCCAACATACCGTCGAGGAGAGTATTTTATGCTTTGTTTCTCATTTGCTTTAGCGCTTTGCCACCCACAATTGAAGACCGAATCTCATCCCGCTGTTCAGAACATGGGCAAGCTGGGAATTTGGTATTGGCGGTCACCCGGCGCCAAAGCCCCGCTTGACGATGAAGACGGAGTTCCAACTTTGGAAAAAGTGGATGATCCATATTTAGAACCAGGCTTAACTCGAAAACAAAACATCCGAACAACTGCTTTTCTTACTCGATTCAAAAGCGTCCAAGTCAATGTCGATTCCCAAGGTCAAAACATCGTTGGCGATGCCGCCAATGAGCCGTCTTTCGCAATCAATCCACTCGACCCATTTCAAATGGTTGCTGGGTGGCGACAATTTGATAACGTCACATCTAACTTCCGGCAAGCAGGAAATGGCTACACCCTCGATGGAGGTGCAAACTGGCGAAACCACACCGTATTCACGCCCGGAACATTTCGAAGCGACCCGGTGATTAACACCGATGCCAGCGGGAATTTCCATTACAATAGCCTCCAACAAACATTCTTTACCGACATCTTTTCGTCATCTAACGCCGGCATCGACTGGGTTCTCAAGGGACCTGCAACTGGCGGAGACAAACAATGGATGGCATGCGACAACACAAGCGGTCCCGGTCGCGGATTCCTGTACCAATCGTGGAGCACCGCCGGAAACAACTACAACGGTCGCCAATTTAGCCGATCAATTAACGGAGGAACCACGTGGATGAACCCGATCAACATTCCCGGTTCTCCAATTTGGGGCACCCTCGACGTAGCCCGGAACGGCAACCTCTATTTGTGTGGTCTTGCTAACAGTTCTTTCTCCTTCATTCGGTCTTCCGATGCCCAAAACGCGGCTACCACGCCGACCTTTGACCGCGTAGTAACCGTCAGTCTTGGAGGTGCGATTGTCACTAACTCAACCCTTAATCCCGCGGGACTACTCGGACAAGCGTGGATTGCAACCGATAAGTCCACCGGACCGAACGCCGGCAACATCTACATGCTTTGCTCAGTCGGAGTCAACACCGCCAATCCATGCCAAGTCAACTTTGTCCGAAGCACTGATAACGGCCTTACTTGGAGCGCCCCAAAAACCATCAACTCTGACCCATTGGGTCAAGGGGTCACCCACTGGTTCGGAACGATGTCAGTAGCCCCTAATGGTCGAATCGATGTTTGTTGGTACGATAACCGCGCCAACCCAGCAGTTTCAAACTCGGCAATGTTC
>JAYVHY010000245.1:0-3677 GCA_043770615.1 Armatimonadota bacterium
AGGGCAACTAAAACGGGAAGAAAACGCATAACCAGATTATGAAACGATCTTGGCATGGAAATGTTCCGGTTTAGAGTTGGCAAATTGCCCTCAGTTCAAGAACTTCAGGCTCAGCCGAATTGGATGCAAAATCCCAGAAAACTTCGCCGGTGAAGGCGTCGATCTCTCCGTTCGTTTCAATAATCTTCCCGGGAAGCTTGACCGCAACGCACATGCCGACAAAATCGGCTTGGGATTGCTTGGCTTGCTCTGGGTCCGTACTTGGTTTGGTATTGGAAAGAACCTTGCTATTGTCAAACGAAGCCATCAGCTTCTTAACGACACTGTCTCGATCCGCCTGAGACATTTTCTCGCCAAATTGTTCGGCCAAAATCTTACTTTCAATCGTGCCCAGTCTCGCTCGGAGTCGTCGAACCGCGCCATCAGGATTGAGCAAGAGCGTCCCCATTAAGTGATCGTCAGGGCCAAAGAAAATTCGCATAATCGCAATCGTAGTTTTCTTGCTCATGGCTAAATAGTCCGCTTCGGTGGCGACGCCGGCCGGCATTGCCTTTCGAAGCTCCTTGATGTACTCATCCATGTCCTTTTCTTGCTTATCTTTATTCGGGTCAACAAAGACGATCTTCTCGTAGTATTCGATTTGGTTGTTGGGCAACATGCGAACAACCACAAAATTCTTTAGTTTCGTAACGCCCTTTTCGCGAACGATAATATCGGTTACCGGCCCCTCACCCGGTTTGAAACTACGTTTCAGCGTCGTGATCTTCTCGGATTCTTTAATCTCCTCATTCTTGTTCCAGTCGGCACCGGGCATCGCAAAAACGTCGCTCCATTGGTCGCCGGTCATTTCTTTGCTCACGGTGAGCTTCAATGATCGAGACCAAGAGCCATCAGGATTCACCGTCGATTCGGAAGAAGTATGAGAACAACCAACCAAAACGGCAGAAACCAAAGTTAACCAAATCAATGCAAGACGATTCATGGGCTTAGTTTAACCGGTTATGGCAATTTAGGGAATGCACTTTCGTTGTTCGAACTGCGTAGACTAGAAGGGAATGGCGTATCGTGACTTTCAGCATTTTCTTGAGGTTCTTGAGTCAAAGGGAGAGCTAAAGCGAATCGTCGAGCCGGTCTCGCCTTATCTAGAAATTACCGAGATAACCGATCGAGTCGTGAAAAAGGGCGGTCCCGCCCTCTTGTTCGAAAACGTGGTTGGTCCCACCCATCGCACATCTTCGCCAAATGTCATGAGCGCAGTCATGCGCAATCCGTCGATTCATCCGATTGCTCGCCCAACTGACGCCAGAAAATACGACTTTCCCGTCGCAATCAACACGATGGCAACTCGTAAGCGAATGAGCCTGGCACTATCCTGTGATGACTTCGAAGAGCATGCCCAACGCATTGCCGCCCTCCTCAAGCCAGAACTTCCGAGTGGGAAAATTGAGGCACTCAAAAAGCTGCCCTGGCTGTTTGGCGAGATGAAAAATGTCCCGCCCAAAACCGTTTCGAAGGGTCAATGCCAAGAAATTGTTTGGACGGGAGACGATATTGACCTCAATAAACTGCCGGTCTTGACTTGCTGGCCCGAAGATGGCGGTCCGTTCGTGACTTTGCCGTTGGTATTCACCAATGATCCTAACACCGGAAAACGAAATGTTGGCATGTACCGGATTCAGATCCATGACAAAAACACCTGCGGAATGCACTGGCAAATGCACAAGACCGGCATGAGGCAGATGGAGGATGCGGGTGCGAAAGGCAAGAATCTGGAGGTTTGCGTGGTCCTGGGCGGTGACCCAGCCTATACTTTTAGCGCAATCTCACCTCTTCCTCCCGGAATTGATGAAATGCTGTTTGCCGGCTTCCTGCGTAAGCAAAATGTGGAACTGGTCAAGGCAAAGACGGTGGACATCATGGTTCCCGCCGATGCCGAAATGGTCATCGAGGGCTACGTTGATCCGTCCGAGAGAAAACTCGAAGGTCCGTTTGGCGACCACACCGGCTACTACTCCTTAGCCGAAGACTTCCCGGTTTTGCACGTCACCGCCGTAACCATGCGACCGAAAGCGGTGTACCCGGCAACGATCGTTGGTCAACCGCCAATGGAAGACGGCTGGATGGGCAAGGCAGTCGAGCGAATTTTCCTGCCGATGATCCAGCTTACGGTGCCCGAGATTGTCGATATGAACCTGCCAGTTGAAGCGACATTCCACAACATGGCGTTTGTGTCAATCAAGAAGAAGTACGCGGGTCACGCCTATAAGGTGATGAATGCGATTTGGGGGCTTGGTGGATTGGCGTTCACTAAGTTCGTTTACATTTTTGACGAGGATTGTAACGTCCAAGACCTGGGTGAAGTCCTGTTTCGAATCGGAGCCAATTGCGATCCATCAAGGGATACATTGCTGACGAAGGGCCCCGTCGATCAGCTCGACCACGCATCGGTCGCCGAGGGCTTTGGCGGAAAGATGGGATTTGATTGCACCCACAAATGGCCGGGCGAAAACGGATTCAGTCGCAATTATCCGAAGCTGATCACAATGTCGGATGACGTTGTGAAACGGGTTGACGAAATGTGGTCGCGGTTGGGTTTGTAGCCTCTTCAACTTCCTCCCTGGTGGAGGAATTGGCACGCGAGGGCTTTGCGACGTGACGATGGAGGGGATTTAGTATTTGCTTACCAAATTGAAGTTGATACTACTGCGGCGAACTACTAGGGCGGGGTAATTCCAGATTTCCGGGTGGCACTAGAGACGCAAAGCGATCAGGTGAGCGAAGAATGAGTGAACCAACCAGTGGCCTGTTTTTGGGGGTCGCTCCAGGCGCTATCGTACTGCTAACTCACCGATTCCAGCAAGCCAGAGTATGGGCGAGGTTTTTTTGGCAAACGGAAGCCAATTCCGGGTGGCACGGGTACGCAAAGTTCCAGAACTCTCAGTCAAGATTGCCCGCTTACCCGTGTATCTGAACGATACACCACTGCAATATCGAGGAAGCTTCTGACCAATATAACTACCCCAAGTTACCACTTTCAACTTCGTTGCCGAACGCCACTCAAAAAGCACCCGCCTCACGCTAGTGACTTGTCGCCGCTCTAGAAATTGTGGTCAACTGCTTCTTCAGCTTTCCATAGAGCAAGAGTTTTTCAAGTAAAGCTGATTCAGTCTCAAGGAGACCCAAAAGGTTATTCGCCGAATCCACCACAAGGCAACCTAAGTTCCCCTGAAATTCACTAGTGAAGCAATCCAATATTGCAATTATTCTTCTTCGGCAGCACACATTGATTATTTCTGAAACATTACTTGACTCATGGGGAAGTTTAGATTTCACTATCAAAAACGGAACGATTACTGATTCAATGTTTGGATCACATTCTGAAAAAAAAGACTTCGCTGCAACAAAGTCCTGTGCCGAATACTCCGATCGCAAAAGGAACGCCTCTTCGAGATCCTCCCGATTGTAGGAGAAACCTTCAGACAAGAACAAGTGCTTCAAGTCAGCGAATGATTTGCTTTCTAGGTTCATTAAAAGCCTCCTAAAAGAGAATTCAGCACTGAATACTCGTTAGAGTGAATTTTCCGGCGAGCTACTGCGTGGGCTGGGTAGTTTTGGGTGAGTGAAGCCTTATCCGGGTGGCACGGTTAGCGACCCCTGCGAAGCTGAGAGTTAACCGT
>JAYVHY010000246.1:0-8267 GCA_043770615.1 Armatimonadota bacterium
ATTGATGGCAGAAACCCAAGAACCTCGCAATAACCGTAAAACCCGTGTAGGGATCGTCGTTAGCAACAAAATGCAAAAGACGGTAGTCGTTCGAATCGAACGACGGGTACAGCACCCACTATATGGCAAGGTCGTTATTCGAACTGAAAAGTTCAAAGCACACGACATTATCGGTTGCGATGAGGGAGACCGCGTTGAGATTATGGAGACCCGCCCGTTGTCGAGAGATAAGCGCTGGCGAGTTACCCAAATCATCGAAAAGGTCAAGTAATGATGTTTGTTCTCCGAACTTCGGTTCGGAGAACTCGACCTCCAAGCCTACTCTTCGCTTTTGCGCAGAATGGCCGCTGGAAAAGGATTTAACTGAACAAAAATGGTTCAACAATTTACACGATTAAAAGTAGCAGATAATTCAGGAGCGCGCGAAGTCATGTGTATTCGCGTACTAAAGGGGTCACAACCTCGATATGGTGGGGTCGGTGACCTTATCGTAGCCGCAGTCAAGACCGCGACTCCAAACATGCCCGTCAAAAAGGGTGATGTCGTACGATGCGTCATCGTTCGAACTAAGAAGCCTTGCCGTCGAATCGATGGTAGTACGCTTCGTTTCGACGAAAACGCTTGTGTTGTCATCAACCCAGTCAACAATGAGCCAAGAGGGACCCGTATTTTTGGTCCAGTGGCTCGCGAACTCCGTGATTCAAACTTCATGAAGATTGTTTCACTCGCACCAGAGGTGTTGTAATGCCAACGAAAGCAGATTTAAAGAGACTTGCAAACCCGATCAAACTCAAGATTCGCCGAGGCGACAAAGTTATGATCATCGCCGGAAAGGATAAAGGCCAAGAAGGTTTTGTTGCCGCCGTCAGTGCAAAGGAAAGCCGGGTTATCGTTCTCAAAGAGAACCCCGAGAATCCTGATCAGCCATTGCCGCTCAACCAAGCAATTAAGCACCGAAAGGCAAAGCAGCAAGGTGAAAAGAGTGCAAGAATCGCGATTCCAGCACCACTCCACATTTCAAACGTCATGGTTCTTGATCCAAAGACCGGCAAACCAAGCCGACTTGGACGAAAGAAAGAGGGAGACAAGCTTGTTCGCTATGCGAAGAAGAGCGGTCAAACCATCAAAGACGCAGAATCGAAGTAAGGCGAAAGCCCACAGTCAATGACAGCCTGGTCAGAACTCAGGCAAAAGAATTATGGCAAGAAAAGAAAAAGTAGAAGCAGCTGCAACGGGCCCAACTGGCGCGTTGCCAAAACCACGTCTTCGTGAGAAGTACCTCAAAGAAGTCTGTCCCAAGATGAAGGAGCAGTTCGGATATAAGTCCGTAATGCAGATTCCTAAGCTGGATAAAATCGTTATCAACATGGGTACTGGTTCGACCGACAAAGATAGTAAGAACCTTGAGAACTCACTTCGAGACATGCAAGTCATTGCTGGTCAAAAGCCAGTTTCAACGATGGCAACCAAAGCAATTTCGAACTTCAAACTCCGAGAAGGAATGAAAGTTGGATGTAAAGTTACCCTCCGAGGCGACCGAATGTACCACTTCTTCGATCGACTAGCATCGGTTGTTCTTCCTCGAATTCGTGACTTCCAGGGCCTATCGCCAAAGTCATTTGACGGTCGAGGCAACTACGCTGTTGGACTCAAAGAGCAGTTGGTTTTCCCTGAAATTCCTTACGATAACTTTGATAAGATTCGTGGCATGGACATCGTTATTTGCACAACTGCAAAGAACGATGAAGAAGCGAGAGTTTTCTTGAAGGCAATGGGACTTCCTCTGAGAGAGAAGTAGAAGTCTAGAGTGTCAATCAAAAAGTTCTACGCAATTGCGTAGGACTTTTTTTACCAAGAGCTGAACGAAGTTCCGTCCGAAGCGCCATTTAGGCCGGTCAAACGCCAATTGCCGACAGGATACGCTCCACCAAGGCTGTAGATGAGGGTGACGCCAGAAATCCCAACGACGGTACCATTCTTATCTAAGTAGGGTCCGTTATAAACTCCAGGGGGCATTGCTACTAGCAATCCCTGGTCAGTGTAACCTTGAGTCGGCGTTGTTCCATTAATCAAGTCTGTAGATACGGGCCAAAGACCAGTGTCCGCATGAAATCTTTCAGTTGAGGATCGCAACATTTTTAGGTAGAGCTTCAATCGAGCTTCCTTCGCTCGGATGCTCGAATCGGCAAATTTTGGGATTGCAATCGTTGCAATAACCGATGTTATGATCACGACAATGAGTAGCTCTACCAATGTAAACGCTCTTTGTGATCTCATTATTCTTGATTATCGGCAAATTTACCTGGGTCTAGAGGTCTGGCATTCACATCCCGTTTCATGCCTGTTCAGGTTTTGTTCACCTTAAGGCAATATCATAATAAGTAATTCAAATGAGCCGACTTTTCTTGATCCAGGTTTTGCCCTTTACACCGCGACCAATAAACCGCTATCTTAATCAATGAGCAAGCACTCTGAGCTTCAAAGTCAGGTGAGTATGCGAGAGATGCTGCCGCTCGAAATTGAACACTCTTTGAGGGCGGTTCTGGGTGCAGTGGATTATGGCGTTCTCGTAACCGACCTAAAGCATGAATCCTTGATTTGCAATGCGCGATTTGGTGACCTGTTTGGTATTGCTACTGAAAATGTGGTTCAAAACGATGTCGAATCCGTCAGAAAAATGGTTCAACACCGAATTGTTGATACTGACCAATGGCATCGCAATCTTGACGACGTCTATCGCGACCCAGAAGCCGAACAAGAAGATGAGTTGGTGTTAAAGAACCCATACATGGTCTTAAGGCGATACTCTGGACCGGTTAGAAATGAGGATCAATCGGTCATTGCACGCCTTTGGACGTTCCTGGATATCAGCGCAGGAGCAAGAAAAAGAGGTTTTCAGTCCGCGCTGAGCGAAATTGCCTTGCACTTTGAACACGACCCTTCCCAAGTTGTCAAGAAAATCGTTGAAACCATCTCGAATCACTATGGCTCTATTGCCTTGCTTTCAATACTTGACACCTCGTACATGAGGTTTCATACCATCAGCGGATTGCCATCCGGTGCACCACAAGTAACCGGTAATAACTTGGCGGATTCATATTGCCAGTTTTGTCTAGCTGCTTCCAGACCGGTAATCATTCAAGATGGACGACTCCATGAACAAGCTAAGAGCTTGCTACCGGTTGGACTGGGTCTTACCCGATATGCCGGAGTCCCAATTTTTGACTTGGCGGGGAAGGCAATCGGAACACTTTGCATCATGGATGCCCAGTCGGACGTTGAGCTTGATAACGATGACCTTCACTTTCTTTCCGTTCTCGCCATGCGGGTCAGCGCAGAATTGGAAAGGGAATCAAGAATCAATGAACTCGAAGAGGGGCTCCGCTTTACTAGTCAAGAATTGAGGTTTGTCCAGGATAACCTGATTCAAAGTGAAAAGCTGGCCGTAACTGGCACCCTAGCCGCTTCAATCGCCCACGATATTCGCAATATTCTTGCTTCGATCAGTGTTCAAGTGTCACTCGGCACCGATGATCCGCAAAAAGCCCTCAATTATGTTGGCGAGTCATTGGGGCGTTTCAATGTACTTGCCCACCGACTTCTCAGCTACGCAAAACCAAATCAAGCTTTCCTCGAACACTTAGACCTATGCCTTGTCCTTGAGAAAGTTCTGAGCTTGATTGAAGCTCAGTTCAAGGTCTCAAAAGTGACCCTCGAAACTCACCTGCCGACCGAGTCTGTATTTGTAATGGGTGATGAAGGTAGGCTCGAGCACCTTATTGTGAACTTGCTTCTCAACTCTCTCAATGCAGTAAAGGCAAAAGGAAGGGTATTGGTCACCATCGAATCAAACGGTGATTCGATAATGCTGCTCGTCGCTGATGATGGTCAGGGGATACCACCAGAAGTACAGGAACGGCTATTTCAACCATTCGCGACTACCCGCTCAAATGGGTTTGGCTTAGGGCTTTTTAGCTGTAAACAGATCGCAAAAGAACATGGAGCAGAAATTGAATGTTCAAGTGAAGCTGGACTAGGCACGACCATGAAAGTTATTTTTCCGAGGGCAAAATGAGCGAAGTACTGATTATTGAAGACGATCCATTTCTATTGGCCAGCCTGACCCAATTGCTCGAAGCAAATAATTTTACAGTTAGGGAAGCTGCTAACGCCAAAGACGGTTTTACTAGCATCGCGGAAAGTGCTCCCGCACTCCTAATTCTCGATCTTGGCCTGCCTGACGAAGACGGAGTTTCACTTTGTCGAAGGATCCGTATGAAATGGACGTTTCCAATCCTTATGCTTACAAGTCGAAGCGATCTGCTCGACAAGATTATTGGATTAGAGGTAGGTGCCGACGATTACGTCACGAAACCATTTGAGTCTCGCGAACTGCTTGCCAGGATTAGAGCCTGTTTGAGGAGAACTTCCGAGTACAAGATTGACGAGAAAAGTGGTGAAGAACTTAGCTCGGGACCATTAATTTTGGATCTCAAGAAACGTATGGTTAGAATCGATAACGAAAGAATCGTATTGACTGCTCTTGAATTCCGTTTGCTTCATTACTTTGTTGTGAATTCTGGTCGGGTGCTGGAAAGGGAACAGCTGTTTGAGTCAGTCTGGGGTTACGATGACGATTTCAACTCCAACAGCTTGGATGTCTTCGTATATCGCCTAAGATCCAAGCTGGAAAGAGCAAGCGGAAAAAAGGCGATCCATACAGTACGTGGGTTCGGTTACCGATTTGGATTTGAAGAGTAAGTATCCGAGAACAGGGATCTGAGAACATAGGTCGGTACTCTGCATTCTGCCCTTTGCACTTCGACTTCATTCTGCAAACTGCCGACTGCAAGCTGTAGACTAATCACCGTGATCGCCTCCCTCCGAAAGTGGCTTGCTTTATTCACCGTCTATCTCAAAGACGGAATTGCATACCGAGTAAACGGAATCATTTGGATCCTCACCGACGCCTTCACGATGTTCACCATGCCTCTTGTGTGGATGAGCGCAATGGGGACCGACACCGTCGCAGGGTTCGGCAAAGCCGATATCGTCAAGTACTACCTCGCGATGCTCATGGTCAGCGGGTTCGTAGTGTGCCACTTCATGTGGGAGCTCTCAATCGAAATCAAGGATGGGCAATTTGCTTCCCAACTCGTCCGTCCAATTTCGGTTTACCAGGTCTACTTTTTCCGCAATCTCTCTTGGAGGATCGTTCGCATGAGCCTATGCGTCCCCTTTCTTCTCTTGTTTGTTTGGTTCTACCGAGATGTTTTGCAGGGTGTGTCGTTTAACTGGAGCGCTTCCTTTTGGCTGGCTCTCATCCTTGGGCATCTTCTCAGTTTCACGACGGTAATGATGCTTGGATTCATCGCCCTGTTTGTCGAAGAAGCAATGGCTTTATTCGAGCTCTACTACTTCCCGATGCTTTTCCTCTCTGGTCAAGTTGTGCCAGTAGCAATGTTGCCGGTTTGGGCGCAAACTCTGGCTAAGTACTTGCCTTTTTATTACACGACCAACCTTCCTGTGGACATCGGTATTGGTCGGGTTACAGGAGAAACGGTGTGGGCCGGGATGTTAATCCAATGCACGTACATTGGGTTAACATTCGCGGTCTCAAAGGTGTTGTGGTCAAAGGGACTTAAGCAGTTTTCCGGCGTTGGCCTTTAGAAGCACCTATCAAATCTGACGGTCCTTTACCCAAAGTGTCGAATCGGCACCTGATGGATCAGGGAAAGCTTAGATTCATCAAATTTGACTAGTTCCCATTCTCGTCGTGAAAGCACTATGTAGCTATGAAACGTGCATTTACGCTCATCGAGCTCCTAGTGGTGATTGCAATCATTGCAATCCTAGCCGCCATCCTCTTCCCGGTTTTTGCCCAAGCGAAGCTTGCCGCAAAGAAGACGGTCAGCATTAGTAACATGAAGCAAATCGCAACTTCCACTCAAATCTATATTGCCGACTACGACGATGTGCTCGTTCCACTGAGATGGTTCAATCCTTATGACCTTTCCATACCTTCGACCAACGGCTTTTACTTCTATCCGGTTCTCCTTCAGCCATATACAAAGAATGTCGAGCTTTTTCTCGATCCAACCGATCAATCTGACGATCCCGCCATGCACTATTCTGGTTGCCCAGGTGCAGGTCGATTTAACAAGGCCGGTTGCGCTTATTGGTACCTAACCGGAGCCTATCCTAGCTTTGGTTACAACCGAAAGTATCTCAACATCGCGACTCTTGGACCGTTCGGAGCTCTAGAATATAAGGGAGTTTCCGCGACTTCCTTGGACAATGTTGCCCAAACCGTCATGCTTGCCGAAGCGACCGGTAAAGACGTCATATCCCCTGGTCAGCCAATTGTTCGGGCCGCCGTAGGTTATCACCGAGTCGATCCACCAAGTTTTTGGCTGGCTCCGGCTTCGGCAGATCCAAATGCAATCGGATTGGACGCCCGCACCCAAGGTCAACTTTGGGGACGATATGACCCCAAGAAAGTGATTGTAAGTTGGCTCGATGGGCACACCAAAGTGACCCCCATCAACTCGCTGGTTGGCGAAAGTACTTCGGTTCAAACCAAAGACAAGTTCTGGAACGGAATGGCAAACTGAGGCATTTCGAGGGCACCATCTGTCAAACTAAATAGGGTCTATGACCCACCAAAAAGTCCTGGTCGTCGATTTCGGCGGGCAATACACCCAGCTCATCGTTCGTCGCGTGCGAGAACAAAATGTCTATTCGGAGATGGTGCCTTGGACTGAAGCATTCCAAAGGATTTCAACCGAACGACCGTCTGCGGTTATCCTCAGTGGCGGTCCGAAATCTGTGTTTGACTCTGATGCTCCATCGCTCGATTTCTCGTGCCTAGTGGGTATTCCAACCCTTGGCATTTGCTATGGTCAGCAGCTCATGGCTCATAAACTTGGCGGCACCGTCGAAAGCACGGATCACAAGGAGTATGGATTGCGAAGCTTAACGATGCACCATGGTCTTACGAAGGCAATGTCCGATTCTCAAGTTTGGATGTCGCATGGCACGCAAGTGACCGAAGTTCCGGCTGGATTTGAAATTACCGCGAAAACGGACAGTTGTCCGATTGCCGGCATGGAAGACGTGAGTCGTCACTACTATGGCGTTCAATTTCACCCCGAAGTCACCCATACACCGGATGGGCGAAAGATACTGGAAGGTTTCCTTCAAGTTGCGGGCTTAACCGGCGATTGGAGCACCGAGAACTTCATCGATGATGAAGTCAAAAAGATAAGAGCTACTGTTGGTGAAAACGAGAAAGTGCTCTGCGCCGTCTCTGGTGGAGTCGATTCCTCCGTTATGGCTGCGTTGCTGATCAAAGCGATTGGTGAACGAGCAATCTGTGTCTTCGTCGACCATGGGCTCCTCCGAAAAGGCGAAGCCGCCCAGGTGATCGACACATTCGGAACCCACTTCAAGGGAAATCTCATCGCTTTTCATGAGCACGACCGTTTCTTCGGCGGGTTAAAAGGAGTCAAGGATCCAGAAGCTAAACGGAAGTCGATTGGCGCAAATTTTGTCCAGGTGTTTGAAGACCATGCTAACGAATTGAAGGGGTGCGATTGGCTAGCGCAGGGAACTCTTTATCCCGACGTGATCGAGTCAGGATCGTCCACCGCGGCAAAAATCAAAACTCACCATAACGTTGGTGGATTGCCCGATTGGATGCGGATGAAACTCATCGAGCCACTTCGTTGGCTATTTAAGGACGAAGTAAGAGCAGTCGGTCGAGCCCTCGGTCTACCCGAAGACATGGTCGATCGTGAGCCATTTCCTGGTCCCGGACTCGGAGTTCGAATTCTTGGCGAAGTCACTCCCGAGCGAGTAAAAATGGTTCAAGATGCAGACTGGATATTCCGATCAGAACTCAAATCCCGTGGTCTGAATCGTGGCATTTGGCAATCTTACGCGGCACTGCTAGACGTCAAAAGTGTGGGCGTCATGGGTGATGAAAGAACATACGAGCAGCCGATAGTCCTAAGAGCCGTAGAGAGCGAGGATGCTATGACCGCTCGAGCTGTCCATATCCCTTTCGAAGTTCTTGAACTTGTCGCGAGTCGAATTGTGAACGAAGTTGATGGAGTTAATCGTGTGTTTTACGACCTAACCAGTAAGCCACCTGCAACCATCGAGCTTGAGTAGCGGTATCGTAACAAGAAGAGACCAAAATGCCAATTCTGAGTAAGGAACAGCCGTTTGATGGAATCGAAGTCCTAAAAGGTCTTCGAGAATTC
>JAYVHY010000247.1:0-39142 GCA_043770615.1 Armatimonadota bacterium
TTATAACCAAGGCTTTTGTAGATCGCCTGAAACTTGTCGAGAATCCACTTTCGCTGAAGAATGTCGGAAGTGAATCGGTCCTGCGTACCTGGATAATTGGTTAGCGAACTCATGGGACTTTGCCGAAAAGGAAAATGGTCCCTCGAAATAGAATCGAACTAATATCTACGGATCCACAGACCGTCGTTCTAACCGTTGAACTATCGAGGGAGATTTGCGAAAGTTCATTTTACCGCAAATGCCTCAAATGTCACTCGCTCTCCCATCGAGCATGACAGTTTCAAGAATCATTTGGTCCGAAAGCCGACAACCAAGAGCCAAATGCCATCCCAAACGTCTGTAAACTAGACTCATGATTTCTCTTATTCTTCCTGCCTTGCTTTTGCAGCAGCCCATCCGGGTCGCATGCGTTGGCGATTCTTTAACATTTGGATATGGATTGCCGGAAGCAACCAGACTTCAAAACTCATATCCCGGTGTTCTAGCAAAACGGTTAGGTGGTGGTTATCTAGTCAAAGGCTTTGGGCATACCGGTTGTACGATCATGAATCTCGATTGGTTACCTCCCCTCATCAAAACTGAAGCGTATAGAGCTTCGCTGGCGTTCAAGCCAAATATTGTGATTATCATGGGTGGTACCAACGACGGAGCCCCGAGAAACTGGGTCCATGCCGCTCAGTTCGAAAAGGATCTCAAAAAGATCACCCATAGCTACTTAACCATGCCTGCTCACCCACGAGTCATTATCATGACGCCGCCGCGAATGTGTACCAAGGCAGAAAAAGGGTTGTTCGAAGACGATCATTGCCACAACGTCAACCAAGGGCTTCCGCCCATCTTACGAAACTTCGTACGATCAAATGCCTTATTGCTCATCGACTCTCGATTGAGTGTGAATACCCGAGACTGCTACACTCCCGACGGCGTTCATTTGACCGAAAAAGGGCATATGAAATTGGCAAATCAAGTGGCAAATGCGCTCCTTAAGAAACAAACAATCAAAAAATAGGCGTATCCTAAGTTCATGAAATTAATCTCATCGTTGTCATTAATCATCATCGCTGGCCTTAGTTTCGGTTCGACTGCTACTAGCAAGGAGTTGATCGGAAAAGCTCAGCAAGATGCCAGAAAAGGCGGAAAAAATGTCCTCGTGATCTTCCACGCATCTTGGTGTGGTTGGTGCCATCGGTTCGACAAATTCCTCGATACAACCGAAGAAGGAAAGATTGTGAAGAGTGGACTCGAAGTGGTTCATATCACCGTCCTTGAAGATGCAAAGCACAAAGCTGACGAAAATGCAGGTGGCTTAGAATTGATGGAACAACTCGGCGGAAAAGATGCCGGGCTTCCATTCATGGCTATCCTTGATGCCAAATCGGGAAAGATGATCACCAACTCGATGTTCACTATGCCAGGTAAAGATAAGGCTTCTAATACCGGATATCCTGCAGCGCCTGAGGAAGTTGCTCACTTCAACAAGATGTTGGAAATGGGTGCAAAGAAGATTAATCCCACAAACCGAGCCAAGGTTAATGCTTGGCTAACTGCCAACGCTCCTAAGCAATAATTGACGCAAAAAAAGCCCCGAGGAATTTCCTCGGGGCTTTTTTTTTGTTTCAGCAACTTTAGTTGCTAAACGAGTACATGGCCGACAGTCGAAGTCCGCTGAAATCCAAACCGGATAGCTTAGGCATCAACATGTATTGAGCGGAGAGGGTAACTTTCTTACTCAAAACGACACCGACTTCTGCAGCTGTAAACTGTCGAAAAACTCGGCCTTTCAAGTTGGTTGAACTGATCAACATGTCGTAATCATAGTAACCAATACCAGTGCCAATACGGGCATAGGTCATGGTGTCCGTCTTCTGACCACTTTGCACTTCGTACCCGTAAGTTCCACCAATCGAGAAAAATCGATTGCTGGTTGCCGAAAGCGAAACTCCCGTAAGGTCAAATCCTGCTCCGTCTCGGTGAGTTCGATCGGATTTACCAAGACCGAATCCCCAGGCAAATGATGACGAACCAAAAATACTTTTGATCGTCGCATCTTTGGGCATATAAGTACCCGCACTCACGCTAATTTGAGCCATTGCAGCGCCACTTAGCGTCGCAAGAGCAAGTCCGATTGTTATCCCTCGATTCATTACTGTTCCATTTTGTGGCAAAAATCCAAGCCACGAACATATTTTTGGCACAAAACCCTAGAATCTTTACTAGGGAAATTGAGGGCCGAGATCTGGATTCCGGAATTCGGTGCACCAAAGCCTTATCGAATCCAGGTCAAGTTACACTTTGAAAAATCTGTTAGCCCTTCAAGGCACCGGCCAACATCGTCTTCTGAATCTGATCCTTAAAGATCAAATAGATAACCATGACCGGGAGCATGACAATAACGATTCCCGCAAACAAAGCTCCCCAATTTCCCATGTATTGCTGCGTTTGGGTGAGATTCGAAATTCCTATCGGTAACGTTTGCACGTTTTTCGTTTGAGCTAGAACCAAAGCGAGCGGATACTCGTTCCAGAGCCCAATTGCGTTAAAAATTGCCACGACCATGATTCCTGGCTTGGCCAAAGGGAACATGACTCGCCAAAAACATCCGGAGTGAGTGCAACCGTCAAGGAACGATGCTTCGATCAGTTCATTGGGCAGTTGTTCGAAAAATCCGCTCAGAACGAAGACCGTAAATGCCAGTGAGTAAGCCACATAAACCAGAATCAAGCCGGTCTTTGTATTCAACATTCCGAGCTTTGCAATCAGCAGATAGAGAGGAATAATGACCAAGAAGTTCGGGAACATCAATCCGCCCATAAACGAGTTAAGAATGAGCCGAGACCCTTTGAATGGATACTTAACCAGAACATATGCTGCCATCGATCCAATCGGAATCAAGATTGCTAAGGTGCCAATGGTGACGAACAACGAATTGAAAAAGCTAATTCCAATTTCCCCATCGACCCATGCTCTCGCAAAATTCGAATATTGGGGTGTTGCCGGAAGAGCCCAAGGAGTTCCCGTGATCTCATGGCTCGTTTTGAGTGAAGAAACGATAACCCAGGCAAAAGGAATGATGATCGAAATGGCGAAAAGCACCAATAAAAGTTGACCAACAAACCGTGTCATATCGCTGAAGACCTCCGAGGATTCTCTGGGTTTCTACCAATCACTCGCCAAACAACTGCGCCAAGAATCATCGCCAAAATAAAACTATAAACCGCAATCGCCGAGGCCTGACCCATTTGACTTTGCTCATAGCCTCGTTCATACATGTAAGTCAGGAGAACTTGGGTCGCATTGTCTGGCCCAGAGTTCGTCATCATTTTCACCAGCACGAACGTGCCCATGACGTTCGCGACAATGTAAATGACCGCGACTCTCTTGACGGACCAAAGTAAGGGCCACGAAATCTTAGTGAATCTCGTCCAACCCGAAGCACCATCAATTTCTGCTGCCTCCATAACTTCGCCATCGATGTTCTTTAAACCGGCACCAAAAAGCATCACATAGAATCCAAGGGCATGCCATACAAAGGCAACCAAAATCGCCGCATTAGCCCAACCGGCGGTGCCAAGAACTCCGTCCCGGGGTAGCGGAATGCCCAGTTGCTTTCCACCAATTGTAAGCAAACCATAAGACGTGTTCCACATGAAGGACCACATAATGCCAATGACAACCATCGAGACAACTTGAGGAAAGAGCATGATCGCTTGGACTGTTCGTCCAATAGCAGTCGGCTTCTGAAGGGCATGAGCAACCGACACCGCCAGCATGATGATCATACATCCACCGCAAACCAAGAGCAATATCTGGTTGATTCCCGCAGTGTGCATCACGTCAGATTGGGCAATTTGAGTCAAATTCTTTGATCCGACGAAGGTCATCTTCGTCGAAATACCCTTCCATCGAAACATGGAGTAATAGAACGATTGAACGAGCGGCAATCCCACCAGGAGTCCGTAGATCAGGAGCGCCGGGCTCAAAAACCCGATGATAAATCGGGTTCGTGGATTCATTGTGCGGCTCGACTCTTTACTTGCTCAATTTCTCGAAGCGTCAATTGGAGGGATTGAAGGGACGTATCGGGAGTCGTAACGTCAAACGGTTTGCCAGATTCCAAACGATCGATGAAGTGGGCAATCTCGTGATAATATCCACCCAAATCGCTGATGTTTCCACCGCCTGTCGCTTCCATCTTAGGAAACTCAGGCAAATACGGATCTTTGCCTTTCTCGTAAACGGTCATTGGACAGTCATCCATGATCACGGCGCCTTGCTCGAATACGGCTCGGAACGCCATTTTGAACGGGGTTCCCGGTGGCATGTTCCAACCACCTTCCAGGTGACAAATGGCCTTGTTGTAAACAAAGGTTGAGAAAATGTGACTAACGCCCTTTGCATCGATAGAACCAGCGCTAAAGATTTCTTTTGGCTCTCCTAGCAAGAACAAGGCGAAGTCTGTGTCGTGGATGTGCATATCTAAGGCTCCACCACCGGCTTTGGATTCATCGGCAAGCCAGTTGTTGCTTCCCCAATGAGGGAATTCGCCGTATCGCGTCAAGTTAACCGAGAGGAGGTCCCCCAAGTGACCAGTGATAGCGATTTGTTTCAACAACGCATATTCGGGCCAGAATCGAATACAGTGTGCAATCATGAGCCGAACCCCCGCTTCTTCGCACGCCACTTTCATTCGTCGAGCTTCCTCCATGTTCAAGGCCATCGGCTTTTCACACAGAACATGCTTTTTGAGCGCCGCCGCCATTAAGGTGAATTCGCAGTGTCGATAGGTCGGAAGGCAGATATCAATAACGTCTACTTCAGCCGCAAGAGATTCAAAGTCTGAGAAGTATTTGGTTGAATGCTTGTCGGCAAACGGTTGCCCTCGATCAGGAGAAGAGTCAAACACCCCAACTAATTCCGCATTCTCAAGTTGTCCGTAAACGGTCGCATGCATTTGACCCATGAACCCGCAACCAACCAATCCAACTCGTACCATGGCGGTTAGGATACTGGAAACCACTGTGCATAAGGTAGTCCTACAGGGGAGGTAAATCACGCTTTTTAGGTTCTTTATGGGGTTCTAATGCTCAATACATACCAGTCCTTAACTTTTCGGCTAAAATGACAATCATGCGTTGGACCATTCTCGGACTCGCACTTTTGTCAATCGGACTCATCGGATGTGGTTCAGACAAAGTGGAAACTAACACTCCGGTAGGAACAAATTCTACCAATGCCGACTCAAGCGAAGCCGAAAGCCTCAAGTTGCTCATGGCACCCACCGACGCACCGAAAGGTGGAACCGCTGAGGTTCAAGCCTTTAAGGGCGGCTACGGTATCGACTTCTTCCAGAAAATGGCCTCTGAATACAACAAGGCTCATCCAGGTTCGACCGTTACCGTTGACGGCAACCCGCGAGTATGGGAGCAGTTAAAGCCGAGAATTGCAAACGGAACCCCGCCTGACCTGATGTTCCCTGGTTGGGGAATGGATCACTGGGGGCTCGCCGAAGAGGGTCAAGTTTTCGATCTTGGTGACGTTCTCAAAACTCCAAGTGCCGACGGAAAAACTCCGTGGGGCGAAACTTTCAACCCTGACCTTCTCAAACTCGGACAACTGGACGGTAAACAAGTCGCACTTCCGCTTTACTTGATGATGTACGGTTGGTGGTATGACCCAGACGTTTTCGCTAAGAACGGTTGGACCCCTCCGAAAACGTGGACTGAACTCATGGAATTGGCTCCAAAAATCAAAGCCAAAGGCATGGCTCCGATCACATTCCAGGGTCAATATCCATACTACATGCTCTACGGAATGTTGATGCCTTGGATTCAAGGACACGGTGGAATGGCCGCCATCGATAACTGCCAAAACATGAAGCCAGGTGCCTGGAAATCTGAATCAGTTATGAAGGCCGCCCAGATGATCGAAGAGCTTCGAGACAAAGGCTTCTTCCAAGATGGCGCAGTTTCTTTGACCCATACCCAAGCCCAAACCGACTTCCTCAATGGAAAAGCCGCTATGGTTCCTTGCGGAACTTGGATCAAGTCAGAAATGAAGGAAATCCTCAAGCCCGGTCAACGAATGACGTTCTTCTTGCCCCCGGCAGTTGAAGGCGGCAAGGGAGAACCAAGCGCGCTCCAAGTTGACATCGAGCCATGGCTGGTTCCGGTTAAAGCAAAGAATCCGCAATTGGGCATCGATTACTACAAGTTCATGACTTCCCTCGAAAACGCAAAGGCGTTTGTCAAAGAAAAGGCAACATTCATGTCGATCAAAGGAGCCAACGAAGTTGAACTTCCCGAAGAGCTAAAGGCACCCGCAGCTGCTCTTAAAGACAGTAAGGCCGTTTGGTCAATCAAGTTCCGACAGTGGTACAAGACTTTTGAAAAAGAGCTGGAAGACAGTATCACCGCCTTGATTACCAAAAAGGTCAACGCCGAGCAATTCTGCGAAAGAGTTGAAAAAGCCGCCGAAGCACTACGCGAAGACGACCAAATCAAGAAACACAAAGTCTAGGACTTTACGTCCAGTGTAATTGAACGATATGACCGTGCTCCTCAGTTAATGTGAGGAGCACGCGTCTTATTTGATCCTGCATAGTAGCGTGGATTTCCGGATCCCAGACCGTATCTTCGTGGATTCGAATCTCTTCTGGATAGGAAAGCGGTGGTATCGTCGAGTATTCCGGGACTTCCCAATCATATCTGGGCCAAACGTGAGCATGAAGAAACGGATCGAGATTCCCATACATTGCGTAGTTAACTCGAATGCAATCGGTAACCCGGTGAACGGCTTCGCCTAACAGGGCCATGTCTTCCAAAAACAGAAAGCGGCGTTTTGAGTCCAGATCGTTCAATTGCTCAACTTGAGGGTAAGCCAATAAGAGGGCGTAGCCTGGCAGGAACTGGTTCTCAGCCAAAATGGCAAATCCACTGCGCATTCGTAAGATTAACTTTGGGTTTTTCCCATCAACAAGTTCCTGTAATCGTTCCGCTGGCGTCATTCCGCTATTATCCTCTTTCTAACCGGATTACGGAAGGGGACGAGGAAAGTTCGGTACACGATTTGACCGACTATAGACATCATCAGAAAGTAGTAAGAGAACCTGAAAGCTATAAAGATTGCTGGGATTCAGGCTAGAATGTCCATAGAGTGCAACGAATTTTTCTTGCTTTATTCTTGACTACGTGTTCGGCGATCTCATTCGCGGTGACCAAAGTCTCACTGGTTTTTCCCGATAATTCCGATAAATTGGTGTTCGAATCGGCCACTTGGCCGACCAAGGATCCTGCAAAAGCAACTAAACTGGCTGGTCAAAAAGTTGAATACTCGATTGAATCAAACTCAAAAACCGACAAATTGTTTGTCGTAGATACGACTTCGGGAAAAGTTGCCGTAAAGCCGATCGGGGATATCAAAGACGGCACGTGGACAGTGTCGAAAGAAGAGTTCAATGCAGTTTATAAAGTCCGGGTTGAAGTCTCAACTCCAAAAGGTCCGATCAACGCCGCTTCTGTTGAACTACAGGATGCAGCCGACAAAAGAACAGAATTGATTGATCCGTCTTCAAACGGAGCCGGAACCTTTTTCTTTGTGAAGCCGGGTGACGTCAAAGTAGCGGTCAGCTACAAGGCCGGTGGACAAACAAAAGATCCAGTTCGCCAAACCTTCACGGTGGGCGGAGATAAAGACGCAACGCTAAAAATCGCCCTACCAGACGGCGAGGCAATTGTGGCACCAACCACCACCACGGCGTCAAGCAACGAACCAGCGAAGACAGCGAAAGAGAAAGACATCAAGAGTGATGAAAAAGTCGTTGACCCGGGAAGCCCAATCGGAAATTTCCTCACAACCCTCATTGGTCTCGCATTTGTTGGCGGCGTCGGATATTTCATTGTTCAGTACATGAAGAAGAACCCTGACCAGGTCAAAAACACTCTTACTAAACTCGGAGCCGATATTCCCCAGCCAGGCGATGCAAACAATGCGGTTCACGACCCAAATCCGGTTGCCCCAATTGCCCCTCAACCAATGCAACAAATCATTCTTGGTGGTGCTCCCCCGTCAACCATTCCGGCGGCTGCATCGCCGATCCAACAAATATCGCAAGCAGTTGTATCTGGAATACCAAAACTTATCGCTTCCGATGGAAGCGCGTTTGAACTTCCCGAAGGTGAAACCACCGTCGGTCGAGAGTTCGGAGTTGGTCTCGTCGTACCAAATGACACCGTCTCCCGAAATCACGCCAGTCTTATCAAATCTGGTGGCAGTGTCGAATTGAAAGATCACAGTAGCACAAACGGCTGTTGGATCAACGGTGCAAAAGTAACCGGTTCGCAACAACTGCGACCAGGAGATTCGGTTCGCTTCGGAAGTATCGAATACCGATTTGAAGGCTAATGGGAAGCATCCTCTTTAAGGCTATTGCAGGAATGTTCGCTGGATTAGTAGCGTGGGTTTTGGTCGAGCCGTTTAAGCCCAAATTTTCCGACGATGCTCGATGGGCAATGTTCGAAAACGCGCTTATGTTCATGTGGGCAATTTGCCTAGGCGCAACAATTGGCTTCATGAGTGGATATCAACGAGGTAGCCGGAGCCATGCCATTAAAGAGTGCGCGCTAAGTGCATTTTTTGCCTTGATTGGAATACTGATTTTCCGTGGACTGTCGGGACCGTTTGCGGCTATGATTCTTCCGACTGGTGGTTTTCTTACCGTCATCGGTCGAACCGGTGCCATTGGAATGGTCGGCGCCGGGCTTGGACTAGGAATCGGTTTTAGTACATTCGTTTGGCGGCGCGGCCTGCAAGGGATGATCGGTGGACTCATTGGAGGTGCCGTTGCGGGAGCACTCTTTGATACCGTTGGTTCCCTCGCAAGCGGTGTGACTCTAACCGTATCTGGAGTCCAAACTGGGAACGTCGGTGAAGTTGGAGCAATCCCTCGAGCTTTAACCTCAATCCTAATGTGCGGGGCAATTGCCCTCATGATTGGCATCATCGAAGCTCTCATGCGCTCGGCTTGGTTACGACTTGAGCTAGGTAGAAACGAAGGCAAAGAGTGGGTTCTCGATAAACCGGTCATGCTCGTAGGACGATTTGAACGTGCCGATATCCCCCTGTTTGGTGACCAAAGCGTCTCGCCCCAACACGCCGTAATTCAAAAGCAGGGTGGAACCTATACGGTGGTTGACCAAGGCTCACCAATCGGAATAGGTGTTAACGGTAACCGGGTTCAACAAGCAGTTCTCAACAACGGCGACGTACTCCAAATTGGTTCTTTCCGCCTCATTTTCCAAATGAGAAACTCAAAGGCACCAAACCGTGGACCCGAGCCAAACCGAGGCACCGCATATCCGATCGGCGGTCAGCAGCCAATGCCAGGACAACAACCCTACGGGGGGCAACAACCGGCAGCGTCATCTCAACTCATGACGCCGAGCCAAATGGCAATTCAGCAGCAACAAGGGCAAATGCCGACCCAAATGGGGCAGCAGCCGATGCAACCGACGATGATGAATCCTGCCATGCAACCAACCATGATGGCTCCCGTTCAAACACCCTACGGGCAAATGGATCCAACAGTAGCGGTACCAGCCCAAGGTGGCTACCAACCTGCACCTGGTCCAGGTGGACCAATGCTCGTAGCAACCGACGGACCGCTTGCTGGTCAACGATTCCCGCTCAACATGCCAATTGACCTGGGACGAGAGTGCCAACAAGTGCCTATGGCATACGACACGAGTGCCAGTAGGAAACATGCAAGAATCGAACCTTCTGGCATGTTTGTGAACGTCACAGACTTAGGAAGCACCAACGGAACTTTCATAAATGGTCAAAGAGTGACTAACGCAATCGCAAAAAATGGCGATATTGTTAAAGTAGGCGCAACGAATTTTCGCATAGAATCATAAGAGAACCATCATGGACATGACGCAACGAGTAGACATTAACCGGACTGTAATGGCCGGTGCGCCAACTGTAGGAGGCCAGCAAACGGTTGCAATGGCTCCGATGGACATGAACCGAACTTCCGTAATGGCACCTATGAAGGCTCTGGATATCGAAATTGTTGCGGGTCGAACCGTAACAATGGCAAATGGTCCTGCAAGAGAGCAATTCTTGCTTGAGCTACGCGCTGGTGGAGGTCAAGAGACCTTCGGAGGAGTGGTAAGTGGCGGTAGAACGCCGATGAATCTGTGTCTCGTTATCGACCGTTCTGGGTCGATGGAAGGACAGCCTCTCGAATATGTCAAACAAGCGTGTGCCCATGTCGTCGACATGCTCGCCCCGACCGACATCCTCAGCATCGTGACCTTTGAGGAAATGGTCGAGGTTCTTATGCCGCCACAGCAAGTGACCAACAAGGATATGGTCAAGGCTGGCATCGCCCGCCTTCAAGCCGGAAACACAACAAACCTTTTCGATGGCATCTCTCTCGCCATGCAACAGGTTCTCCAATTCATTGAGACCAACCGTGCAACCCGAATGATCGTCCTTACTGACGGCGACCCAACCGCAGGAATCAAGGATTACACCGCATTAGTCAATCACGCAGGCGAACTCAAAACTCGCGGTGTCTCGGTCACCTTCTTAGGCTTCGGTCCCGATTACAACGAAGAGCTTCTCGCCGGAATGGCAAAGCGAGCTGGTGGTAACTACTACTTCATTCCTCAACCTCAAATGATCCCGGAAATCTTCCGGTCTGAGCTCGAAAAACTCATGACAACCGTGACCCGAAACATGTCTCTCGAACTCAAACTGGCAAGATGGGTCCAAATGCGCGCTCCACAGCAACAAACCGAAGGCACCGTTAAAATCTCCCTCGCCGACATGGAACGCGGAAGCGTTATCCAGCAAGTTATTGACCTCGAATTTTCCAATCACCCCCTCGGTCATTACCGAGTCCTCGGCGGAAAACTTTCCTATGATGATTTGATGACCGGTCAATCGGTCAACCTCGACCTTGACTTTGAAATGGAATTCTCATCTGATTCTGCTCGATACTCGGTTCCAGTCAACCCACGAGTGGGTTCTGCCGCCCAAGTCATCGCCAGCAGCAAGGCAATCGAAAAGACGGTTATGGGACTCAAAACCGGTGCAATCACCCAGATGGTTGCAATCCAAGAACTTCAAAAGACTCAGGCGCTCCTCATCAGCGATGGAAAGATTGTCGAAGCTCAAGAAGTTACGATGGCGCTGAAAGCTCTGCAAAGTGGAGACAACAGCTCCGCCGAAAAGACCCTCATGGGCACCTTCGTCAACCTCGACACTGGAAAGTCGAGTAAGTAGTCACTGGGAGCCCGGGCGTCCCCGCCCGGATTTAAGGGAGGGCAATGCCCTCCCTTTTGATTTCCAAGCATGAAAATTGGAACCAAGTTTTCAATTTAGTTTGAACAAGGCATCCTTGGTTTGTCACCAAAATGTGAGAGAGACTATGGTTAGCTTAATGCTCTTCATTTTTGCCGCCCCTCCTTTTGAACTGGACGAGTTGCCATCCCCTTCGTTTGTTGCGCAAAGTGTGGGAGTACATAGAAGCATTGCCGAATACAAGTCGCTTCTCAGTCACTCAAAAACTGTGTTATCAAAGCTAGCGCGCTATTCGACTAACCAAAGGTCAGCCCTAATATGTTCATGGTGGCGCAAGAATTCCAAGTTTCACCGTGAGCTTCAGGTCAAACACAATCACAGGCATGATGGGATTTTCTGCGATATTGAATCATCGAGAGGAATGTCCCAAGTTGACATGAACAAGTTGGATTTGATCTTCGTAATAAATGGGCAAAAGCCGTTGTTTCATACGGAAGGTTGGCTCCGGAAAGTCTATTCAGTGACTCAGGACTTTCCCAAACCCTTTGTAATTCCTGACTATCCAGAAGTGCCGTGGGTATTGGGCGGGTCAAAAGGAGGAGTGCTCGAACCTTCTGATAGCTCGTTCGAGCCATTCTTCATGTCTGAATCAAAAGCCACTTCTAAATGGATTGAATCGAAAATGATAGGAAAACCTCCTGCTGCAATGACTGTTGGAAGGATGTATCGAAAAATAGACCGGATGTCGGTTAATTGATGCTGTTTGAAGAACTAACACCTCGCAAATAATTTTGACGATTGCAGTAGGTGAATCTCAAACCCTTGGCTCTCATTATCATTCTCCTTTAGGCGCGGAGCGTCATCTCTAACTTAGCCCAGTCTGCAGGCATCCTTGAGCGGCGAGTCGCGCAAGGATGCCGAAGGGCTGTGTTAGTAATCGAAAAGTATCCTTTCCACGGTCACTTTTACGCGCTTTGAATCTAAGTATATAGGTAAGCGAAGTGTCGGCTTCGTCCCGTTGCGTGACGACCCCGCCTTCAGGCGATCTTAAAAGAGACAAGATCCGACGGGCAAAAAATATGTAATTACACGTTTCGCGGAATTGAAATTAGCCATCTTTTCTAACGCGTGAGAGCGAAGAACATGGCGTAACTAAGTCGGCTCCGAAGCGTATCACTAATCATGCAACTTGAAGCGGGAAAATATATGGGATCGTCCGCTCAGTCATGGGACTTCGGCGGCTTAATTGTAAACCTAACCAAATATCCTGCCCTCCAGCGTCAAGCGCGCCACCGTCACGAGAACCCAACCTACTTTTTCCTCCTTGGCGGCGAGTTCACCGATGAGTCATCCCAACTCGGAACTCAAAGTCCCGAAAGATTCGAACTCCTATATCATCCTTCGGGAGCTTGGCATCAAGGTACTTCCGGACCATCCGGTCGAGTCGGACTCAATATTGAGCCAAATCAAACGTGGCTGAGGAAATTCGATCTCGATTTCGACGACCTTGGCGGCTACCGAATCGAAGCCGATCCGATAAGATCATCCGAACTACTCCGTTTAGCCACCGGCCACTTTTATGGATCCGCCATGGAAGACCAAATTCTCGAAATCCTGCTTCCAAATCAAGAGTTTCCTGACGAACAGCCAAGTTGGTGCCAAAAGTTGCAACGAAAGGTCAATTGCGAAAGCATCGAATCCCTGACCTTACGATCCCTCGCCGAGGAACTTTCCGTACATCCAGTTTACTTAGCTCGTGTGTTTCGATCCAGATACAGATGCACTGTCACTGAGTGGATTCGACGAAAGCGATTGCTGATTGGAGCGAAGGCTCTTTTGGATGGAGTCCCTATCTCCGAGGTCGCACTCGACGCTGGTTTTTCCGATCACTCCCATTTTGGTAGGGTATTTAAATCATATTTCAGCTACTCACCGCGTGAGTTTCGTCGGCACTGGAACAACTAAGTTTCATATCTTCTAGTTTTGGACGCGGGTCACCACGAATAATCGAATCGTGAAACTGTCCGTTATCGTTGCCTGCGCATTTTGGTCTTGTCTTGTAAGCGCCCAAATGAGCTATGACCAAGCCTGGACTAAAGTACAAGCTGACCGGGCCAAAGCAAGCAAAGTCTTAGATAGTGAAAAAGCCAATGTAGAAGACATTAAGAGGGTCTTAGCGGACTTAACCGAACTGAAGAAGTGGTGCCAAAGCGAAGGTATTCGCGATATCAAGGATAGCTCGGGTTCGCGAGCCATCTACTTTCAGCGATTCGATATCCTTGTTGACCAAACGATAGGCTTCGCTCGATTAAAAGACACGTCTGCGGTACTAACAACGCTCAACGAATTGGCCAGCTCGCTTACTGCGCCGGATTCTTGGTTACAAGGGAAAGACAAAACTTTCTTTGCCCTCTATGCCGATATGATCCAATTTGATCAATACATTGCCAAACTGCTGCCAAATCCAGAAATCGACGCTACAATCCACAATTTCAGAAAGCAAGACCCTGACTTTATTTTTCGCGGAGTTCCGTACGTGTCAAAAGATGTCGAGGCGATATCCCTTGGTGACCGAGTTGCTGGTCTTTCCATGATCTGGTCAGAAGCAAAGTACAACTTCGCAAACTTTGATCTAGTAAAAAACTTGGATTGGGACGCAAGTTACCAAAAATTCTTGCCGCTCGTGGCCGCCGCAACCGATCGCTACGCCTATTACAACTTGCTCCGCGAGTTTATTGGGCTCCTTCACGATGGTCACTCCGACATTGGATTGCCACGCGGACTTCGACTCTCTAAAGAAACCCGTCCAACCATTCCCGTCATGCTTGTAGAAAGAAAAGTTGTCGTTTGGAACGATGTTGCACCCGAGTATCAAAAGCTAGGACTTCAAAAAGGCGATATCATCGAGCGAATAGATGGCGTGGATGCCGTGGAGTACGGCAACCAAAAGTGGGGCAAACTCGTTTCTGCGTCAACTCCCCAAGACCGCGAAATTAGGGTTTTCGATTACATGCTGCTAGGAGGGCAGTTGGGTAAATCGGTGAGTCTGGAAACAAGTGGTCCAAGTCACACAAGTAAGAAAGTGACGGTGCCGAGAGATGGAAAACTCAAGCCCGCAGCCAAAAAGCCATTCGAATTCAAGCTCCTTCCCGATGGAACCGCTTACTTTGCCTTTAACACTTGTGAAAATGATATTCCCAGCAACGAGTTTGTTAAGCTCTTGCCGGAAGTAATAAAGGCTGGAAAACTGGTTATAGATTGCCGAATGAACGGTGGCGGAAACTCAGAAGTAGGTTACGCTATTCTTAGTCATCTCATCGACAAAAAGTTGAAGGTCAACGAGTGGAGTACTCGGGTCTATCGCGCAAGCTTCCGGGTTTGGAGCCAAGGTACTGCCCCCCACGAGGACAGTAACTACGTCGAGCCGAAAGGACCTTACTATTCCGGACCCGTGGCCGTCCTCGCGGGACCCAGAAGCTTCAGCGCTGCCGAAGATTTTCTTTCCGGTTTTAAACTGTCCAAACGAGGTCCGATCATCGGAATGCCGAGCGGAGGTTCTACCGGACAACCAGTAAGCTTCTCAATTCCCGGCGGTGGCTGGGCTAGAATCTGCACCAAAAGGGACCGAATGGGTGACGGCACCGAGTTTGTTGGAGTCGGAGTCATTCCCGACATTCGAGTCGAAACGACTATCGACTCAATTCGGAATGGCAAAGACATTCAACTGGAAGCTGCAATCAATCATCTCAACAAATGACGAATCATTTAACTGCTTCTTCGTATCGTGAGGATGAAGCAGTTCTTTTACTGTGCAGCGCTTACTTAGCAGTTGCTTCGTGCCATCGCCAACCGTTCATATGCTCCATTCGCCATGTCTTACCGGACTTTCGATCCATTCGTAACATTGGGTAAGCATTGTCAGGTGTTCCAGTCAAAACAACACCATATTGCCCGGCTGAAGTGGCGGGTGGTGCAGAACCAACTTCGCCGACCGCTTCCCAGTAATAGACTGTCTCCTGATTTTTTGCTTCCGAAACAAAGTGTTCGGTCTTTCCGGTTCGGCTATCGTACCGAAAAGCCTTTGACCCATAATTGACGAGTTGCCAATCTGATTCGCTCAATCGAACTTGGTTTGGACGCAAAGTAATTTGTGCGTTCGCCTGTTGAATGAAGAAGGTTCCAACGAGTAAGCCCGAGATTGAAGTGACAAGAAGAAAACGCGAAGGTTTCATGTAGTCATGATAATTCGTTTTGAGCCAAGTACAACATCTCCCCGCAAAAATTTGATACTCTTCCACCCAAATTCGTTGTTAAGAAGAAAGTCTTCTTTGTCATCAGTTCCATGTTCCTTCATAATTATCAAACTTGAATTCACTCCTTAACCCAATCACCCTTGGCAAACTCAAGCTGAAAAACGGCTTCATCGTCGCCCCAATGACAACCTACAGTAGTCTTGACAACGGCATTATTTCGCCCGATGAACTGCCGTACCTCGCCCGCCGTGCCCAAGGTGGCTTCGGCGCCATCATGACTGCTGCTTGTTACGTTCACCTGTCAGGCAAGGCATTCACTGGTCAATGGGGATGCGACAACGACGACAAGCTGGACTCCCTCGCCCAAGTAGCAAAGACAATTCAAGAAAATGGAGCTAAGGCGATCCTTCAAATTCACCACGGCGGACGTCAGTGTCCTGCGAACCTTGCCGGAGGCGAATGTATTTCCGCAAGTGCAATTCCTACCGCTCGCGACGGTGCCCCAACGCCTCGCGAAATGACCGACGAAGAAATTGAACGAACATTCAATGACTTCGCCCAAGCTGCCAAACGAGCAAAGAAAGCGGGCTACGACGGAGTCGAACTCCACGGAGCAAACACCTATCTCGTCCAACAGTTCGTCAGTCCCCACAGCAATCGACGTACCGACAAATGGAACGCCGTAGACCTTTTGTTCCCCAAGCGTCTAGTCGAGACCGTGCTCGCGGAAGTCGGACCAGACTTTCCCGTAGGCTACCGCTTCAGTCCCGAAGAGCCCGAGAATCCGGGTATTCGTCTCGATCAAACATTCCGTCTTGTCGAAGAACTATGCAAATTTCCGCTAAGTTTCTTGCACATATCCCTGCGAACCTACGATCAAATAAGCATCCATAGTGATGGAGATGAACCAATCCTCCGGCAAATCGCCAATAGAATCGCGGGACGGTTACCGCTCATCGGCGTTGGATCTGTCCGATCTGCCGAGGATGTTGGAAATGCACTGGCGCTGGGAGCAAACGCCCTCGCCATCGGTCGGGGTGCCATCTGCGATATTGACTGGGTCAACCACTACCAAAACGAGCAACCAATCCGTTCAACCCTTCACAAAGCTGACTTTCCAGAAGCATACATTCTTCCCGCCGGACTCGCAAAACGAGTCGAAGATGTCCCCGGATGGTTCGACTTCGATGAATAAATCTCGTAGAATAGGGTGACGTGGACGACCATCGGTACTGGCTAAACAGAACGGAGTACCCCTTCGCATTTCGAGAGTTTGACTCCGGTGAGGGTTGGATGAACTATATCGACGAAGGTCAAGGTCGGCCAATCGTCTTCGTACACGGAAATATGACCTGGTCATTCATGTTTCGAAGACCCATCGAAGCCCTGCTCGAATCCCATCGTTGTATTGCAATCGACCATCTCGGCTATGGGCTCAGCGATAAGCCCAGCGTCGCTGAGTACAGCCCTGAGGGACATGCTCGGCGTTTTGCGAAGTTCATGAATCAGCTTGGATTAAACGATATCACTCTCGTTATCCACGATGCTGGAACACCGATTGCTCTCGATTGGGCCGCCGACCATCCTGACCAAATTCGTGAGATCATTGTCTTCAATTCTCATATTTGGAGTCTGAACGAAAACACGTTGGCGATGAAGCTGGCCAATATGGTCACCAGCCCAGCGAATCGTATTTACTACCGATTCATAAAATCGGCTCCGGGTTTCGTTCTGCCTGCGCTGTTTGCTGATCGGTACGCAATGTCGCGATCAATCGAGCGTCAATATCTCAAACCGTTTAGTTCATTCGCTGAACGCACCGGAGTGTACAAAATGGTAGAAAGTTGGAAATCCTGCGGACCATGGTACGAGAAAGTTCGCGGCAAAATGGATGCCCTTCAATCAAAGCGAACCTTAATCCTCTGGGGAATGAAGGACCCCATGTTCGGAAAGGACGATCTTGAGCGAATGAAGACGATTTTCCCCGATCATCAGTCAATCGAATTTCCCGAATCTGGACGATTTCTGCCCGAAGAGCAATCCGAACGAGTGATTGGAGAAATCAAATGGTTTCTCATGAACAGTGGTTGCCCATCGCTGACTCTCGTCGACCAAATTGGCGGTTAGCGGTCAATCCTTGGAATCTTCTCAGGGTTGGCCCCCGCAAAGGCGCGGAAAAACTCTGATCGATCATGCCCGTCGGAAATAGCGTAGGTGACTTCCTTGTGGTAAAAGCCAGCAGTTGATTTGAATGGCTTGGCAAGTCTTCGATTCTCTTCAATTATTGCGGTCGCCTTTTCTTGAATCTTAAGAGGCACTTTCGCCCAAATCTTCTTCAATCTTCCAAATACCTTTGGGTTCGATGGCATCTCTAATCCAAGTTCCTTCAAATCGTGAACCTGCTGTTTCTGCAACACCTTGGCGATCCAAATCTTAGCGAAAACCGTCCACCCAACCGAACTAGCATCGGGAGCAAGCAACAAGGCAACCGGATATTCTCCCTTTGTTGTCAGATAAGGCGAGCCAGATGGGGAGTTATAGAGCATCTCCAGTCGATCATAAACTGCTGGATTTGGGCGAAAAATTTCAATTGCATATTCGTGTCGAGTTGAAAAATTAACAAATGAGTTATCGGAGACCAGGTATGCCCTTAGCAACGGCTTAACCGAATCCTCCGAGACAGTAGGAAACTCTTGGGTTAAATACTCCCTCGCTTTCCTCAGCCGAACTTCTCTGGAAGACGGAAGAATCAGCAAAAATGCAAGGATTCCACCAATCCCGATCAAGATGATTACCATTGGAGAAAGTCGCCACTTTTTTATCGACTCTGGATCATTGTTTTGTTTCATCGTGACCAAAAAGCAATCTTTGCGCCCCACCTACTCCAATTTTGAAAACATTGCGAAATACTCCTATTTTGAAATCATCGATTCAATTGCCGCTCAGGATGGGCTTCATTAAAGGTGTTCTTGAAATTCCAAATATTCGTTGAAACATCAATCTCATAGTTAGTACCCTTGCCATCCTGGAAATACCGATGGACGCCCGGTAGCTTCTTGGCTACTTCACGGTTCCGTACTAACACATCGTCAGCCTGTTTCTGAATCGAAGCCGGAATCTCTTTCCAATAATCATTCAGTTGCTTGATCGTCGCACTCGGATTCGAAAACATGGATTGACATAAGGACCTTGCGATTTGTTGGGTCAGTTTCCGTTGAAGAGTCTTGGCAATCCAAACTCTTGCAAACATTGTCCATCCCGTTGAAGTTGGATCAGGCGCAAGCAAGCATACGTGTATTGGCTTTCGCTCGGATTCATTTCCGAAGTAGGTGACCTCTAGCTGGTTCACCAAATTGCTTGAAAAACTATCCTTGGGACGAGGCGCAAATACCAAGATCTGAGCCTCACTTGCTAAATCCAATTTCACCGGCTTGTTCTCTAACGTAACGAAATATCCGCCATACAAATAGGAAAGATCTTTTGGACCGGCATAGTCTTTCGCCAAAACTTCCTTAGCCTTTCGGACCCGAACGGTTCTCGATGACGGAAAGGCCAAAAATGCAAGGCTTATCAAAACGATGCCGATGACAATCATCGCCGGAGTCGAGAAGCGTTTTTTCGAAGGCGCTTTTTCCTCTTCCGTGACATGCATTACATCACTATAACGACATTATTCAGTTGAAAGGTTCGCAATTTTTCGGGCCACTTCTTGCAATAGCCAAATCGCACACTGAAATTTAGATTGAACTCCGCTATCAACCACGGTACCGTCCGCGAAAATCAACGTAAGTTTGTTGTTGTCCGAACCAAATGTCGTCCCCTCGTTCGATATGTCATTCGCGGCAATTGCAAACAATCCTTTCCTGGCTATCTTCGCTTGCGCTATCGAAACATCACTAGTTGGCTCTGCGGCAAAGCCAATCACAATGGCCCCTTTTGCCGCGGTAGCAAGAGCCGCAATAATGTCCGGATTGGGTACTAATTCAAGCGAAAGCGACTCTCCGTCACGCCGAATCTTGCCCGTTTTGGGATTTGCAACCCGATAGTCTGCCACGGCGGCAACCCCAACAATGATGTCAAAGTCCTTGGCAATTCCAAGGGCAACGTCGTGCATTTCCTGGGCAGTCATCACCGACCGAACCGTGGCACCAAGCGGCAAAGGTTCAAGTTGCGGACCGGCGACCACCGTCACGATTGCCCCCATCTGCAGCGCCGCCCGAGCAACCGCCGACCCCATCTTCCCGCTTGATCGATTAGAGACATATCGAACCGAATCAATCGACTCTTGCGTTGGTCCAGAAGTGATCAAAACCCTCTTCCCCGCGAGCAAAGCGGAAGAGAACAGCACATCCTCGACTGCCGACACAATCGTCGCAATCGACGCCAGCTTCCCTTGCCCATTCTCTCCGCAAGCCACATCGCCTTCGGTCGGTTCTACGATAGTTGCTCCACGTAAGGCTAAAGCCTCCAATGACTTCCTTACCGTGTCATTCAAAAACATTTGCGGATTCATCGCCGGAGCGATGACCATCGGTCTTGTCGTGACCAAGGCAATCGTGGAGAGCATATCATCCCCAATCCCATTCGCAATCTTGTTGATCGTGTTTGCCGTAGCCGGAGCAATGACAATCAAATCGGCTTGCCGAGCCCAATCAATGTGCGCCATACGACCGGGTGTCGGTTCCTCAAAAGTGTCGATTAAGCACGGCTGACCAGTCAAAGTCTCGAACAAAACCGCGCTGACAAAATTCTGCGCCGCGTCGGTCAAGCAAACCCGAACCGTATGTCCATGACGCATGAGCTCACGAGATAAATCAGCCGCCCGATAGGCAGAAATCGAACCGCTAACTCCAAGCAAAATATTCATTGGACGATCCTATCCAGCATCGAAACCGTCATATCTACGTCAAGGTTAACGATGCGGTGTTGATACTTTGGTGCCAATGCAACTTCGTCCTGTGCATTCACTAATCGCTTTTCAATAACTTCAGGATCGTCCAAGCCTCGACCCCTAATCCGATTCTCTAACTCATCCATCGAAGGCGGAAGAATAAAGACAGAAATGGCATCTTTTCGAAGGGACATTGCGTGCAAAGCTCCTTGAACATCAATCTTGAGGATTGCCACTTTACCGGCACTCAACAACGACTCCATATCCGTAAGCGGCGTTGCGTACCAATTGCCATGGACTTCCTTAAATTCAAGAAAGTCACCATTTTCGGCCTTGGTTTGAAATTCAGCCAGCGAAAGAAAGTTGTAGTCGACTCCAGAAACTTCGCCCTGCCGTGGAGTTCGAGTTGTATATGCGACCACTCTTTCAACCTTGGGATTCACTTCGCGCCAAGCGTCGATAATCGTATCTTTCCCCACCCCGCTGGGACCGCTCAAAATAACAAGTTTTCCGCTCACAACTGGATGTAGTGTACTTCGTGATCTTAGTCCAGTCGAAAGCCATTTAATGTGATCTTTGAGCCTTGATCTATGAGCCGTGATCTACGACCCTTGACCTATGAGCCTTAATCTATGAGCCTTGATCTATGAGCCTTAATCTATGAGCCTTGATCTATGAGCCTTGATGTACGAGCCTTGATCTATGAGCCTTGATCTATGAGCCTTGATGTACGAGCCTTGATCTACGAGCCTTGATCTATGAGCCTTGATCTATGAGCCTTGATCTATGAGCCTTGACCTATGAGCCTTGAATCACAATCCAAGAATCGTAATCAACTTGCTCACAACCTTGACCTGGTCATGGCGAACATAGTCAGTGTCAGACATAAAGTTCCCCGGGATCACCCGAAGCCCCATTGCCTTTATTCGGTCAATATCTGGGTCGACAAAAATCTGCCCCACCGCACGATACTTTTCGAGGGAAGCATCATTGGGAACTCCCGTGTTGACCAATACATAGTCAAAAACGCGTTCCTTAACTTGCTGCATAATTGCTCCAACGTGCTCGCTGGCAGTAAACGAGTCGCTTTCCCCCTTCTGGGTCATCACGTTGCAAATGTAAACCTTGATCGCCTTACTCTCCTTCAGGGCCTGAGCCACTCCCGGTATGAGCAAGTTTGGAATGACCGATGTGTAAACGCTGCCCGGACCAATACAAATAATATCCGCATCGGCGATGGCGTCCAGTGCCGGTTGGTAGGCTTCCACATCACTAGGCGCTAGTCGCAGTTCTCGAATTTTTCTGCCTGCATCAACAATCGCGGTTTCACCGGATATTTCTTGATCGTTGTCAAGCAATGCATGAAGCCCAACGTGATCAAGCGTTGACGGCATCACTTGGCCGCGAATCGCCAAAACTTTGGAAGCAATATTGATTGCTTGCTCAAAATCCCCTTTTGCCTGTTCAACCAAGGCGGTAATGATGAGATTTCCCATCGAATGACCGCTCAAGGATCCACCGTCCTTAAATCGGTACTGGAAAAGATATTGCATTTCTTGTTCCGAGTCCGCAAGCGCGACCAAACAGTTGCGAATGTCACCCGGAGGAATCATGCCCTTTTCATGGATCAAGCGACCCGATGAACCGCCGTCATCGGTAACCGTAACAATTGCCGTTATGTTCGACGAATGCTCCTTCCAACCCCGCAAAAGCGTTGAAAGACCGGTGCCTCCACCCAAGGCAACAATTTGGGGGCCCTGGGCAAGCAACTGCTTTCGGCGATAAATTTCGGCATGCCCAGTCTTTGTATCTGGACTAAAGGTCTCAATAATGTGATTCAAAACATTTCGAACCGAAATGACGAGCAAGGCAACGCCCAGAAAAACGAGAACTCCACCTATCCAATGAACGACGTTATCTGTTTGAATTGCATCAAGCCATGATTCGAAAACGTTGGACACCAATTCCGTGAGGAACTTGATCAAAGATTGAATTTGAAACCCAAAAGTTAACAGTGCCCCAAATAGTGCGGTTAGAAGTCCAAAAAACCCGAATACCAAACCCTTCCAAATTCCTTTGGTTGGAGCCAAAACCGACCTTAAACGATGGCGTCGACTCACTCTTTGTCGTCAGGTAAAAAGATGCCCAACACTCCATTAATTAAGGATATGAGCAAAGACGCCACGAAAGCGGCAATAAAACCCTTTAATCCAGGGTCAGTAACTTTAAAACCAAGTTCAAGCCGAGCCGCCGAATAAAGGACGGCAGCATTTACAACCAAAGAAAACAATCCGAGCGTTATACAGCTCAAAGGTAACGTAATGAACTTGAGAAATTTGCCCAGGGTGACGTTGAGAAATGCCAGCAAGGCAACGCCCAGCATCAAAATCATCGCTTGGCTAATTCCCGACACGTTCGCTTGAAATCCAAGCCCAAGGGCCTGGCACAAGATCGAGGCGGCGAAAACCGAAACTGCCAATAAAACCCATCTAAGGCCTAACCGTTTCATCTTTGCTCAGATTCATTATGACGCGAGTCATACTCATGATACGCATGACCGCGAAAACACCGATGCTACAACAGTATTTCTCCGCAAAAGCGGAGCATCCTGGCGTGCTGCTCGCAATGCGAGTTGGTGACTTCTATGAGTTTTACGGAGAAGATGCCGAAACCGCTGCAACCGCCCTTGAAATAACCCTCACATCCAAGGGAGATGGCGAAAATGGCAAGGTCTCAATGGCCGGTGTTCCGTATCATGCCGTCGAAAAATATCTTGCCCGACTACTCCAAAAAGGACACAAAGTCGCGATCTGCGATCAACTCGAAGATCCCAAAGCAACCAAAGGGCTCGTCAAGCGAGGAGTAACGCGTGTCATGACCGCCGGCACAGTCCTCGAAGACACCCTGTTAGATTCCGGACGAAATAACTTCCTCGCCGCCCTCTGCGTCAACGATGGAAGTCTTGGCTTGGCGATTTTGGACCCATCCACCGGTGAATTCCAAGTCACCGAGTTGTCCGGAACGGAATCCCAAGAACGCCTACTTCAAGAACTTGCCCGCATTCGACCTTCCGAGTTACTGCTTGGAAAAGATGTTGAAGCGTACGGCGAAGTGGCTCGAAACGCGCTCGGCTCCTCCACCACCGATTTCAATCAGCCCCGCCTCGATCAAGCCACCAGAAAGCTATCCGAAGCCCTTCATGTCACCTCGCTCAGCGGATTTGGTTGCGCCGACAAACCTGCCGCAATCACTGCCGCCTCCATGATCGTGGCGTACGCCGAAAAGAACCACGTCTCTCTCGCCCACCTTCAGGGGTTGTCAACGTACTCCGTCGACGGCTTCATGCGCCTCGACCCCGCAACCAGAAGGTCCCTCGAACTGACCCAAAACCTCGCCGACGGTTCGCGGAAATTCACCCTCCTTGGAGTCCTGGATATGACCCGTACTCCCATGGGTGCCCGCCTACTAAGGCGATGGGTCGAACAACCCTTGCTGGACCGCGAAGAAATCAAACGTCGCCACGACGCCGTAACCCGCTTTATGGGATCAAGCATCCATCGGGGTGACTTGCGAGACGCCCTTGGCGGTCTCAGTGATATCGAACGACTCGTCTCCCGCTGCTCTGCCAATCTCGCCGGACCTCGTGACCTCTCCGCCCTCCGACAAACGCTCATCAACCTTCCCAAAGTCCTTCAACCTGCCGAAAAGCTCGGCTTTGGACGAATCCAGGAGCTAATTGAGCAAGTCCAGTCGCACGGAGATCTTGCAACCCTCCTGATCAACGCAATCGTCCCCGAGCCACCCCATACAGTTCGCGATGGAGGCATCATTCGCCCCGGGCACGACCACGAGCTCGATCGATTGCGCGAACTCAACAAATCGGGCAAGACCTTTATCGCTGGGTTAGAAGCCAAAGAAAAAGAATCGACTGGCATCAACTCGCTGAAGATCGGTTTCAACTCCGTGTTCGGCTACTACATCGAAATCACCAAACAGCACATCGATAAAGTCCCCGATCACTACATCCGCAAACAAACGACGGCGAACGCTGAGCGGTACATCACCGCCGAGCTAAAAGACCAAGAAGCCCAAGTCCTCGGTGCCGAAGAAAAAGCCACCGCGCTCGAAAGCGACCTCTTCCATCGTGTCAGACTCAGAGTCGCCGAACACGCTGGCTCCCTGCTCCAAACCGCCCGAGCCATCGCAGAAATCGACGTGCTTTCCAACTTCGCCGAAGTCGCCACTGTGAAGGCTTACACCCGTCCTGAAGTAGTCGAAGTCGACACCCTTACGTACCACTCAGGTCGCCACGCAGTAGTCGAAGCAAATAACGCCAACTTCGTCCCCAACGATCTCGAACTTGGTGAAGAACTCCCCCGCGCCCTCATCATCACCGGTCCAAACATGGCGGGTAAATCCACCTATCTTCGCCAAACCGCCCTTATCATCCTCATGGCGCAAATTGGTTGCTTCGTGCCGTGCAAAGATGCACAAATTGGGATATGTGACCGAATCTTTGCCCGTATCGGAGCCAAAGACGAGCTCGCCCACGGTCAAAGCACCTTCATGGTCGAAATGGTCGAGTCAGCTAACATTTTGAACCATGCCACCGAGCGAAGTTTGGTCATTCTGGACGAAGTCGGTCGCGGAACCTCCACCTTCGACGGCCTAGCCATCGCCTGGGCGATGATTGAACATTTGGTTGGAATGAGGTCCAAAACCCTCTTCGCCACCCACTATCATCAGCTCAACGAACTCGAAAAGTCAATGCCGACGGTTAAGAATTTCCGCGTCGCGGTCGAAGAGTTTGGCGACGATATTGTCTGGACTCACCGCGTCCTTCCCGGCGGCGCAGACCGCTCGTACGGAATCCATGTCGCCCGAATGGCAGGCGTTCCTCAACCGGTCCTTAACCGCGCCAACGAAATCCTTCACGAACTCGAAAACACCGACGCCCCACAAGCAATCCCAATCTCAACCCAAAAACTCCAGATGACTCTGTTCGAAGCCGAACGCCCACCGGTTTTGGACGAACTCGAGAAGGTGAACGTCAACGCCCTCACCCCCCTCGAAGCCCTCCGGCTCCTCGATGACTGGAAAAAGAAATTTAGTTCCTAAAAGCCCCTCTCCCGCGTTCGGGTAGCCAAAATCGGCATGAAAAATATTTGGTGATAGATATTGGCTCACGCTCCTTCTTGGGGAAGATGGCACACCAGCCAATCCAATTCTGTAAATTCTCGTTTTGCCTAGCGTGACAGAAGGGGTGCACGACCTCAAAGCCGTTGCCGAACAATGGTTAGATCACACCTGTCTGAACTTGTAAAGGATGACGTGTTGCCCTCCGGCACTCACCCCAACTCAAGCTCACTAAAAAATCCATCAACCATAATATATTCAGTTACTGGCTTAACTCCTAGTTCAAATTCCTTAGTAAGTTCAACTAGCCTTCGACCGTCAATTAGCTCAATTTGATTTGAAGCATCTCTTCTAGCCTCAATTTGGGCTTCTTTCGAAAATCGTCCCGTTGTTATAAAAATGCCCTTGTCGCAATTTTGGTGCATTGCACCTCTAAAATCTCGAATGTGGCTCGGTGCAATGGTCTTATCATATCTCTTACATTGAAATAGCACTTTCAACCGAACGACCTTTGCAAACTCAAGGTCGCCTGAACCGTCTATCCCATGGTCATTTGTAGGTGCTGTGAGTTCTATTCGTGTAATTCCACAAGCAAAGAGTAAGCGTCTTGAAAATTTCTCGAAGCCAATGGGGCTTAGCTCTTTAATCCGTTGCAGCAGCATATCGTCAAAGTGTTCTTCTTTGACTTCCAAAGTGTCAGCCATTGGAAGCTCTGAATCGGCTATCACGGCTTCGAATTTCCTCTCTTTGTTCTTTTCTCGGCTCAAACGATTGTCGTTCCGTGCGTCGCGGATCCATTGGTCAACCATATTCTCGTTGACCTGTACCGAAGCTCCGATTGGCGTAAGGCGCCAAACACCACGAACGCTATTGTCAATTATTCCGTGGTGCCTTAAGGTATTCCGAGCCCAGGCAATATCATTTCGGACAATTAAGGCTCCAGTATCGGAACGTTTGGTTAGTTCGTCCTCAGGGATATTTAGAGACGCAATAACATTGTCGGTGACTTCTGAAATTGCCCCAGCTCCGCCCATTTTGCGCAGCTCCTCAATGATTGGAGCTAAGTATCTTTTGAACTTTGCGTTGAGAAATTTTGGCTGCTTTGTCACGATCAGATTCATTTTAGACTATTACGGATTTTGCTTCGTTTGGTGGCTAACCACAAACCGTATTCTTCTAATACAACTGCCTACTCACCAACTTTCCCAAACGAATCAAATCTGCTTACGACCATTCCACCCTTCTTCCCCACGTCCGTCCGATAAACGAAATCTTCCTTCTTCTGGTCTCTAGCTTCCCATCCCCGTCATTTTCTCGAACCTAAGCCTGGGGTCGAAGTCAAGTGAACTCGTCTCCCAACATTCCATTGAATTGACCACGGAGTGGTCTCGTACCATAGCCTGGAGTCGAAGGCAAATGAATTCGTCCATCAATACTTCATTGAAATGACGCCGGAGGTGTCTCGTACCTTAGCCTGGGGTGCCTGCACCCCAGGAAGACTCTCCACATTCCTCGACCCCGGAGGCGGTCGCGTAAGTGCTCCCAAGGGGGATCGAAGTCAAGCGAATTCGTCCATCTATATTCCAATAAGATGACGGCGCAGTGGTCTCGTATCTTAGCCTGGAGAGCGCCAAGAAATCTGCTTCGCAAAATGCCTTTGAAAGTGACCACGGAGTGGTCTCGTACCTTAGCCTGGGGTCGAAGACCCCAGGAGGGAGCCCACCAATTTTCCTCGACCCCGGAGGCGGTCGCGTAAAGACCCGAAGTATCCTAAGAAAATGTCATCCACGTACTTGAGCCTCAATTTTCAACTTGTCTTTAGCACCAAGGACCGAATCAAATATTTGTCCAAAGAATTTCAACCTGAGGTTCACGCGAACCTCGGAGGAATCACAAAAGCCATGAACGCGGTGCCAATCCAAGTCGGAGGGGTCGAAGACCACGTCCACATGCTCATCGGATACAAAGCAACCCACTCGGTCGCCAATCTTGCCCAAGAGATCAAAAAAGTAAGCTCAGTCTGGATCAAGACCCAAATCCCCGAATTCTCCTGGCAAGTCGGTTATGCGGCTATTTCTGTGAGCCCCGACGGAATTCCAGACCTCATCAATTACATCCAAACCCAAGAAGAGCACCACAAGACCATGACCTTTGAAGAAGAACGAATTATGCTTCTTAACCTTGCAAATATCGAGTACGACCCGAAATACATGGATTGATCCCTTCCGCGACCGCCTCCGGGGTCGAGACAAGTAAAGACAATTCCTGGGGTGCAAGCACCCCAGGCTAAGTTTCAAAACCCCTCCTGGGTTAAAGAACCTACCGGCCGACCTTCCCAAACGGGTCGTAGCCACTCGCCCCATCCCGACCTTTCGCACCAATATAGGTCTTAAACACGAAATCCTTCTTCGGCTGATCCACGTGACAGAACATGCACGATTTCACCCTCCCGTCCATCGTCACTTTAGTAGTGAACGCATCAATCGCGGCAAACTGCCAATCCCCGCATTTCGGGTTGTAGCCGCGTTCCCTCTTGATCATGACCGTCGACAAAACCGGAACCCCAATGCCTTCGTCCGTTTTCTCCTTCACGATCACCGATCCGACCGGAAACGTCCCGCCCTTCATCATTGCCTTCTCGCCGACCTTGTTCACATAAACCGTAATCACTCGCTGGAAGTGCGGATTCCTTTTCTGTTCCGCCTGAACCATCGCCATCGAGGCTGGAGCACACAAAAGATCAAACTTGCTCGCCAAACGAACAGGCTTAGGATTCGCCTTCTTCCAGCCATGAAAGCCTTTCACCAAATCTAATGTCGAAGGTTGATGCCCGCGACCCGCCAAGGCAACGCCACCAACGGCAACTGCCATACAACCAACGAGAAGAATCCCTTTTCCGAACGAAATCATTTTTCCATTGTAAGGCAACTTGACATCCTTTTGGTCAAAGAATATTCAACGCGAGTTTAACCATCCATTAACGGTTCTTTGACATTGACTTAACAATGTCCAGCATTAATTGATGCCAAATGCGAAAAGCTTTTACCCTTATTGAACTTTTGGTCGTTATTGCGATCATAGCCATTCTTGCAGCCATTCTTTTCCCAGTTTTTGCCCAAGCCAAATTGGCAGCCAAGAAGACTGCTGACCTCAGTAATACCAAGCAAATCGGAACTGGTCTGCAACTCTACCTTGCCGACAATGACGACGTATTCATGCCAAGTAATCACCGAGAGAACAACTCCGCGGCCAACGAGGTTCACTGGAGCTGGATGCTACTTCCATACATGAAGAACGAACAACTTTTTGTCAGTCCGGTTGATTCTATTGGGGGTTGGGCTCCCGGCTGCGCAAACCGAACCAACAATAATCGAGGTTTTGGCGAGCCCGGTATCCAGAGAGCTGTCGACGGTTGTGCTGCTCAGGGCTATGCTCCAGGCGTATACACCCTTCAGGTAGGTCGCATTTCGTATGTTGCTAACCAGTCGATCATTGGCAGAAAACGATCCGATGCCGATACCGCCAATGTTGTCAACGCAACTGTCATTGATGGCGTGAGCCAGACTATTCTTGTTGCGCCAGCGACCGAAAAGCAATATTGCATGCAAGCCAGTGCAGGCGGCGAATTCCGGACGTATCGTCCGGCATTTGGAATCGGCCGAAGAGGACAAAGAGACCTTTCCGGTTCCAGCCTCCCGGTTGCCGCCGATCTTCCATTAGAAGCATTAACGGTATCTGGTAACGATGTTAACCAGCTCGGTAAATATGTTGGTAAAGGAACGGTTGGTGGAATATTCAGCTGCGAATTGCGAACAACAAATGGTGGTGCGGTTCATACCCTTCGATACACAAATGGTGGTCGATTTACCGACGGCAACAACTATGTGATGTGCGACAGTAGCGCAAAGTACAAGAACACCATGGCTACATTCAATCCGAAGCAGTTTATGTGGGGCAAGGCGGCCTACTCACTCGGTGGTTTGCCAGTCGTGGATCCTGCTACGGGTCTAGAAGTCCAGTAAGAACTTCCTTTGTTATCATTGCCCTAACCTTTGAATAGGTTGGGGCAGCTTGTTATTTACCATGTTGATTCTTACTATTGCCGTTCTTTCGTTGCCTCAAATTCTTCCTACGAGAATGACCGAGCCGGTTGAGTTTGATGCCGATGATCCGGCGTTTATGTTCAATCGTAAGGAGCCAGGCAAGTCATTGATCTTAGGCACTGACAAGCAGAAGTCGCCCGGCGGTGGGCTCTATGCCTTTGGTTTAGACGGCCGAGTGATTGCAAAAGTAAAAGGGCTGGATCGACCCAATAACGTTGATTCGGTCGAAGATTTTTCGACGCCAGACGGTTCCATCCACCTTGCCGTTGTAACGGAGAGACTTCAGAACCGGCTTCGAGTTTTTGCAGTTTCATTTTCTGGTGAGACATTTCGAGATGTTACGGGCGAAACCGAAGTCTTTAAGGGAGAGAGTGGCGAAGATAAGGCACCTATGGGGATCGCCTGTTGGCAGAAGAACGGTCGTACGTTTGCCTTTGTGACCCCCAAGGCTGGTCAAACTAGCCAACATGTTGAACAACTTGAGCTGAAGTTCAATTCAGTAACTCAGAAAGTTGACGCCCAGTTTGTCCGCCGATTTGGTGCCTATAGTGGCAAGAAAGAAACCGAATCCATTGTTGTTGATCCGAGGACTGAAAGGGTCTTTTACAGTGATGAAGGCGTCGGTGTTTGGGTGTACGACGCCAATCCAAATGGAAAGGATAGTGCTGTTGGTCTCATTCGGAACCCCGAACATCAGGGCGATCACGAAGGATTGGCGATAATGGGAAACACCTTGATTTCCACCGATCAGAGAACCGATGGATCAGTTTTTTGGTTTTACCAAACGCGGTCCCTTGTTCCTTGTGGCGGATTTAGATCGTCAGTTGATGAAACCGACGGAATCGACATCATCGATCAAAAGGGTGGGGCAAGTTGGATGGCGGCGATGAACAGCAAAGGTCGAAACTTCGCCCTTTTCCCTTTAGATTCCATCCGGAAAGCAATCAAGCTGCGCTAAAAGTGCGGATTCTTTTTCTGCTCCGCCTGAACCATTTTTGACGGGACCGGAGCACACAAAAGATCAAACTTGCTTGCCTATCGAACCGGCGTTGGATTCGCCTTTTTCAATTGTGAAATCCTATGACAATATCGAAGGTTGATGCCCGCGACCCGCCAAGGCAACGCCACCAACGGTATCGAGAAGTATTCCTTTTCCTACCGACACCATGATTCACACTGTATGGCAACAATGAGTAAACAGCAGTTTAAGAATTCAAAAAGGTAGACATATGTCTGTTAATAATGATACAATGTAAGGTTAGATATCAACAATGAGCAAGACGTCATTTGGAACAAAAGTCGCGTTCCCAGGCCATCGCTCTGTCGTGCATGAAATTGAAAAGTGCGCACTCATTCAACTTCTTGCCCGACAAAGCAATGTCTCATTTCAAATCATTACCAAACCGATGATGAGCTTAACGAGGCGGATGAATCATATCAGTAGCGAAACAAAAAGGGTGCTACAAAATCAAAAAAAGTAATTAGCTACTCCAAGTCCAAGCAAATAAATCAGAATTCAGCTTCAAATTGTTACCAAACCATGATCAAGACCAACAACCATTATCCAGGAAACAACCAGCCGCAAAGCGGCACCACTACTCTTAGCCTATGTCGTAGCCCGACTTTGTGGGCGAAGGCATAGGAACGATAATCAAAACTGTCCTTTCCAAGGTCGCTGCATCATTCCCAAATGATAAACGTCTCGGTAAGCGACCCCGCCGCCTTGTCCGCCGAAGCATACGCTCAACAGATTCGGGCAACTATTGGCATGCGAAGGAGGATAGGCGAAAACAAATCCGAACAAGAAAGTTGAAAAATCAGAATTTAGCTTCAAATCCTTACCAAGCGAACATATTGATATGCTTTTTCAAACCTTCCTCCGAAGCCCAAGATGACCTGGTTAGCGGCTTGCAGCTAGTTTATGAATTCAGCTTCAAATCGTTACCAATTGAACCTAAAATACTCTGCCCTAACCCCGCCCGTATAATGCCCGCGTACGACCATTGCCTCGCCTGCAGAATGCTTGCTTTTCAATGATTAGCCCTGAACTCTGTTCTCTGATCTCTGAACCCTGACTAACAAACCTGCCAAAATGAACCTATGACCGTTCGCGAATTGCGAGAAAAATACCTCCGCTTCTTTGAGAGCAAGGCCCACACGATCCACGATTCTGGGTCGCTGATCCCCATTGACGTCACCGGACGTCTGGACGAGAGCCTGCTTTTCAACGGTGCGGGCATGATTCAATTCAAACCGTATTTCCTCGGCACCGCGACACCCCCCAACCGGCGTCTGGTCACCGCTCAAAAGTGCGTCCGAACCGGCGACATCGACGAAGTCGGAGACGACAGCCATCTCACCTTCTTTGAGATGATGGGCAATTTCAGCTTCGGCGACTATTTCAAAAGTGAAGCAATCGCCTACTCGTGGGAATTCTTGACTGACGAAAAGTGGCTGGGTCTTGACCCTAAGCGACTCTCATTCACCGTTTTCGAAGACGACGATGAAGCCTATAACTGCTGGGCAGCTCACATCAAAAAGGTCGGTATTGATCCATCGACGCGAATCATGAGGCTGAGCGAAGAGACCAACTACTGGCCGCCTAAATCCATTAGCAAAGGTTCACCTGGTCCTTGCGGACCCAACTCCGAGATGTTCTATTGGACGAACCCCGCCACCGTGCCCGGAACCAAAGCGGGAGACTACACCCGCGAACAATGGATTGCTGACGATGAAGCCCGTAATTGGCTTGAGATCTGGAACGACGTGTTCATCCAATTCGATTGGCAAGGCAAACTCCGAAACCCTGAGCGTCCATCCGACGGATGGGAAAAATCGGGCATGCCCAACCTCCCCTTCGCATCCATCGACACCGGACTCGGGTTGGAGCGAACCGTCGCCGTCCTCGAAGGCAAATCCTCGGTCTACGACACCGATGCGTTCCTTCCAATCTTGGCGAAGATCGACGCTTTGCGGCTCGGTTCGGATGGATCAACCCCCACCAGTTCGTCCCTCACTGACTCCCCCTTCTGGGAGAGTGACTCGGCTTCCCAAAATAAGAACTCAGCGGCAGGACAAAATTTGGGTCATGCCAAAGCCAAAGACCCTCTCCCAGAAGGGGGAGGTGGCGCGCGAGCCACACAACTCAATGATGGAGAGAATCCTGTGGCGAGCGTGACGGTGGGGGCTGATCAAGGCAACCAAACGCCGGAAACCCAGACCGCCCGCCGAATCATCGCCGATCACATCCGCACCTCCTGCTTCTGCATCGCCGACGGTGTCATGCCCGCCAACAACGGCCGCGGCTACGTCCTGCGTCGCCTCATCCGTCGGGCAGTCCTAAAAGGGCAACGAGTCCTCGGCTTCAACGACCTGTTTATGCACGAAGTCGCCGAAGCCGTTTTCGACACCTTTGGCGATCATTATAATGAGCTCTTCGCTCGACGAGGCATCATCGAAGAGACGCTACGCAGCGAAGAAGCCTTGTTTCGGCGGACGCTAAACCGTGGAATGGAACTTCTAAGCGAACAACTTCTCCAAAATTTAGGGCAGACAATTATATCCGCACCAAAAATTCTAGATTTGCCAATTCGAGACTCAATAAAGTCGCTAAAAGGGTCGTTACCCTCTGGCGGCTTTGAAGATTGGACAGGAAATCAAAGGGAAGCATACACAAAAGACTTAAGGGAACTTGTTGCCGGGGAACCGACTGACTTTTTGCGTGCAGTTGGCAGCATTCGAGGTGAAATACTTCATGAGCATTTTGTCTATGCTTCGTCCCTCAAAGTTATGGGTGTACTACCCAATGCTTATGATCCAGTGTGGAATCAAACATTTGAAGGAAGTGCGGCATTTCAGCTTTACGACACTTTCGGATTTCCGCTCGAAGTCACCCAGGAAATCTGTGCTGAAGTTGGTGTACCAATCGACATTGACGGCTACGAAGCCGCGATGAAAGAAGCTCAAGAGCGGTCTCGCGGAGCCCAAGGACAAAAGTCCGCATATGGAGCCTTGGAACGCGATGGTGGATGGATTTCTTCAAATCCAAAAAATATTGAGCCTGTTTATGATCCTTACTGGCTACCAGCCGAAGTGTCTATGGTTCCAATTGAAACAAAAATTCTAGGTATGAGACTAAAGAACGGGTCTCCCGTAGTGGGTGATCCAAATCGGGTCATACCGATTATCCAAATAATGCTTGAGCAAAACCCTTTCTATATTCAAAGTGGTGGTCAAGAGAGTGATCGTGGAGAGATTGTAATTGAATCTGACAATGACATTGTCTTTGCCTTAGCGAACCATAAGCAGATCTTTGCTTCTTCCGGTTGGCTCGACGTACGTGGTCCATTTAGAAGGAGCGATAGGACGCGAGTCGATGAATTAATGTTTGAGCGTGAGCGGAAAGGGCTTGACGCATTACCGGGTGAATCAACAGGACTCGAATATGTTTCGCCAGATCTAAATCCTAGTGACGACCTGTCCGAAGAGGGAAAACTTCAGTTTCTGTTGGATAAATTTGATGAAGCACCTGTCATTGCCCAAATTGACCTTTCACGTAGATCCAGTATTCAGCGGAATCATACTGTGACCCACCTTCTTCAGGCAGCACTTCGTAATGAGCTTGGTACATCGGTAACGCAAGCCGGGTCCTTCGTGGGACCGGATAACCTTCGATTCGATTTCACATATAACAAGGCGCTAACGGAGGCTCAAATTGAAGAAATTGAGAGTGTAGTGAATGCTCAAATTTTGAAGAATATTGACGTCAAAACTTACGTTGACATTCCAATTGACGAAGCACGCGCCAAAGGCGCAATGGCGCTCTTCGGTGAGAAGTACGGTGACAAGGTCCGCATGGTCGAAATCGGCGAATTCAGCAAGGAACTTTGTGGCGGAACCCACGTTCGCACCACCGGCGAAATCGGTCTCTTCAAGATCGTCAGCGAAAGCTCAGCCGCAAGTGGAGTACGACGAATCGAAGCGATAACCGGAGAAGCCGCATACGACCTCTTCAAGCAAGAATCGAACGCGATAAGAGAAGCCGCGAGCTTGCTCAAAGCGAATCCAAAAGAGCTTGTCAGTGCGGTCGAAAGAACCGTCGACCAACTCAAAGACGAGCGCAAGAAGCGCGAAAAAGCCGAAATGGCGGCGATGTCTGGTACCTCATCCACAAACGAAGCCAAAAGCGTCAACGGCGTAGACTTTTACGTCAAGAACCTCGGCGATTCCGACCCCAAGGTCGCGAGCCAAGCCCTCGACAACGAAGCGAACAATAAACCCAATCAAGTCACCCTCATGGCAGTGGTCAGCGACAAAGTGACGTTCATGTGCAAAGTCGGCAGCGATGCTCAGGCGAAGGGCGCCCACGCCGGAAACCTACTCAAGGAACTCGCGAAAATCGCGGGCGGCGGCGGTGGAGGACAACCTGGTTTTGCTACTGCAGGTGGCCGCGACCCAGGGAAGGCAGAAGAGGCATTAGCGGCCGCGGAAGCTGTTCTGAGGGCGATGTTAGACTAAAAGTGGCACTGATACGCGTAAGGAGGAACGAGTTGAGCTTATCAGTGTTATTAGATTAACTCGGATAAGCGTTGTCCTGGCATGTGAAAGGCATGCCAGGACAACGCATATTCGTGCCACTTAACTTCAAAACCCGCTCAAACCAAGCGGAGTACCGACGCCCGTCGTCAAATCATAACCGACTGCCGAAGCGTTTCCACCAGCCGTTCCCGTTGTAACGTCTCGGAACGAAGCAGAACCAAGGTTCGCATAGATTCTCGTCAACTCAGCCGCAGACGAAGCAGAAGTAACTCCGGATTGATTGTAGATTCCAGCAACGATTGGGCATGAAAGACTTGTCCCACCGAATACCATCCACTGACTTGTCGTTGAACTCGTTGGAGCATAGACCGCGCATCCGGTATACGGATCAGCGACCGCCGAGATGTCTGGTCCACCCCGTTTTGTGCCGACTATGACCTGAACCGCACTTTGATACTCAGGACGACTAAAGTAGGCGCTCACGCCTCCGCCGGTTCCCGACCAAGCCGATTCTGACCATGTCGCTCCTGAACCGGTCAAGGAAGTACCCCCTACCGCCACAACCTTTGGTGAAAGCGCGGGCCAAGATCGTTGTCCACCAATATCACCCGTTGAAGCAAAGTACACGACGTTTGGCTGAGTGAATACGGATTCATAAGAAGTCACTCCTGCAAATTCATTCGCCCCAAAGCTCATCGATACTGCCCGAACTCCCGGCAAAGCCGCCGCTTTCTTAATTGCCGCATTCAAGTCGGTAAAGCTATTCGAGTTTGCTTCGACCAAATAGATCTTTGCGTTGGGTGCCATCGCGTGCGACCATTCAATATCAAGAGCTGCCTCCTGGTTCCATCCGAGGTTTGGTGCTGGAACCTTAGAGCCTTGGTAAACAACTTGAAATCGCTTATTGGTTGAGGAAGTTTGGTTCGATGAAGTCTCGGTTGGCAAGCCAAATTGAGTTGAAAAGACGTTGAAGTCTCGTCGAGCATTGGCATAGTGGTACGCAATGACAATGGCAATTGCCCCCGAACCACCGGTCGACGCCAGATTATAGGCGGCTCGAATGGAGTTTGGACTGTAGCCAGACGGGGCAAAAAGCCGTGGTGTCACATTCGCGTCAAGAGCATCGAGATTCGTTATCGAGCCTCTAAATTCTCCCTTCAGCACCATGTGGTTTGTATGCGCATTGAGCCCCTTGTCAGACTCCCGGACGAAAGACGATTGAGGAACGCCAATGTTTGGATCCAACATCGGTATCTGTTGGATTGCGCTTATTGCGGACAGTAAAGTAATCACTGAGTGTCTTTATGCCCTCAAACCAAATCCCGCCCAAAGGAAAAATGCCAGGAAGTTGAATGACAGCGTCCTCCCTCACAATAGGCACATGATTTGGGAGGACAATATTCTGGCGAGGGCAAGTTGTCCCTTTATTCGGGCAAATCGAACTTAATGCCTTGCGCTAGTGCCGGCTTCTCGCGGCCAAAGAATGTGGTGCTGGTTTGCCGACGCATATAAGCTCGCCAGGCATCTGAACCGGATTCTCGACCGCCTCCAGTTTCCTTCTCGCCACCAAAGGCACCCCCAATTTCGGCACCCGACGTACCAATATTGACATTGGCGATTCCGCAATCGCTATGGCGCTTAAAGTATTCGGCATCGCGAAGGTCGGTGGTCATGATTGACGAACTCAGCCCTTGGGGAACTTCATTATGGATTTGCATGGCCTCGGCAAGCGTGTCATAGGGCAAGACGTAGGTTATCGGAGCAAAGGTCTCGGTATGAATAGTCTCCGTTTGCTTTGAAAGCTTTACCACCGCCGGATGAACATAGAAAGCATCAGGGAACTCGTCGGTCATCACGCGCTCTCCACCAACGATGTCAAGTGCTTCGCCACGAACACGATCCAGAGCTGCCTGCATTCCCGTGAACGATGCTTCGTCAATGAGCGGCCCTACCAAAGTGCCTAATTCAAGCGGATTACCGACCTTCGTGGCACCAATCGATAAGTAAGCCATCTTCAACGTATTGAAAACCGAGTCAAAGATAGATCGATGAACGAGCACTCGTCTGGTGGTAGTGCACCTTTGTCCAGCAGTACCTACACTGCCAAACAAGATCGACGGAATAGCAACCCCCAAATCCGCCGTCTCCGTGATGATCATTGCGTTGTTCCCGCCGAGTTCCAAGAGAGATCGACCAAAACGAGCCGCTACTCGTTGGGCGACAATTCCACCCATGCGGCAAGAGCCGGTTGCCGAAATCAATGGGACTCGCTTATCGTCCACCATCTGAGCGCCTACGTCGGCAGCCCCAAGCAGCACTTGACACAATCCTTCTGGCACGCCACCAAATTCTTCGGCAGCCTCATCAAAAATGGCTTGGCAAGCTAAGGCGGTCAAAGGGGTCTTTTCGCTTGGCTTCCAGAGGCAGCTATCCCCACAAACTAAGGCGAGGGCAGCATTCCACGACCACACCGCGACTGGAAAGTTAAAGGCGGAAATGATACCAACCGGACCAAGTGGTAGCCAGTTCTCTTGCATCGTATGGTTGGGTCTCTCACTCGCAATGGTAAGACCATAAAGCTGACGAGATATTCCAACTGCGAAGTCGCAGATATCGATCATTTCTTGGACTTCCCCACGTCCTTCTTCGAGGATTTTTCCACATTCGAGGGTTACCAATCGAGCAAGTTCTTCCTTCCTTTCCCTCAGCTTATTGCCGAGTATTCGTACCAGTTCACCGCGCTTGGGACCCGGAACTTCGCGCCAAGCATGAAACGCGGATACCGACATGGCAATTTTGGCATCTACCTCAGAAATGGAATCGAACGTCAAGCTCGCTAAGACGGATCCATCAACCGGGGAATGAACGACCAGATCGTAACCCGAGACGTCTTCAAGGTTTGGAATCAGCGAATGGAGCAGTGCCGCATTGGATATCATCCTTTCATTATGAAGCCAAAGCCAATCTACTGCCTCAGAATCAAAATCCAGCCAACACCATTAGGCTTTTGAAAAGTGGCAGACCCAGACTCCAATGTGTACTCTGCTGTACTTAGGTTTCCGGTCCTTGGATAAAACCAAATTCCATTTCTACCGCTCACCGATTCATCGGTAATTTCCAACCGCCCATCCATTGGCGAATAGATCACGATGTGGGAGCCATTCTTGGTCTTCATAGCTCGACAATGTTTTCCGTGCTCACTGTTGGTAGTCAAGCAAGTTTGATCATGAACAAGGTGATGCCAATCCTGCCATCCAACAATGTTGCGTAATTTCAACGGATACCGCATTTGCTCCGCTCCTGGTCGTCGAAGTCCTTGGTACCAGTCCATTTTGGCAAAATTAATCCAACGGTGGTTCTCGCTCGCAAAATTCCGCATAGAGTAATGTCCGTAAATAGTTCCGCACGGGTTGGCCCTAAAACTCTCTCGTCGCTGAACTGCCCGGGACCCAGCGCATCAGCGAGAAGGCCGATTACACATTCAGCAAGGTTACGTTTACTCGAGAAGGAAATAATGGTAGTTATTGCTTTAACGATGTACACTCCATTTGTTTGAGATGAATACCATTAAATTTCCACGAAATCGGCCAGTCACATTATTGGCCTTAATTGCCTTTGCTTTTGTTGGAGGGGTGCTTGTTCAGCGGACGGAAGCACAATCAACCAGTGAAATGCGTGCTATCGCCGCTGCGGATTACAAAAAGATCGACAATGAACTGAATGTTGTTTACCAGAAGATCATAAAGTCTTCAAGCTCACGTTCCGCCGCTAATCTCCAGGCAGCTCAGCGAGCTTGGATTACGTTTCGAGATGCGCAAGCAAAGTATAAATGCACAGATTCCGAAGGAGGCTCAATGTATCCAATTGATTACAACTATGCTTTGACTAATCTTACCAAACAAAGAATTCAGCAG
>JAYVHY010000248.1:0-3668 GCA_043770615.1 Armatimonadota bacterium
AACCGGCTCGGGACGTTGTATGACTTCGCCACCAACAATTTCTTCGGCTAGCTGGCTGGGAGTAATTTCGGTCACCTCATGGTCAGCGACCTTAATGCCGCCTCGCAAAACCGTAACCCGACGACAATGCTCGAAGACCTCCGTTATCCGGTGGGTAACCACGATGATGGTTGCTCCATCGCTTGCGAGTTGCTTAAGACTGTCGTAAAGGGCGTCAGCATCTTGGGGTGACAACATGGCAGTTGGCTCGTCGAGAATCATGATGCGGCTCTCTCGCCATAGCAACTTCAAGATTTCAAGCTTTTGACCTCCAGCAGGGCTCAGGGTTGATGACTCCGCATTCCAGTCAAATTCAAACCCCATCGAGCTTGCCAATTTGTCGGCTCGCTCGCTCATTGCAGTTTTGTTCAAAACAGCGGTTCCTTCCGAACCCAAGACCAAATTCTCAAGATTGGTGAGTTCACCAATGATCCCGTAATGCTGGCTGACCATTCCAATACCTTGGTTTATGGCGTCTGCCGAACTCTGAAACTTGATTGCGCTTTCGTTTAGGCTCATCGATCCTGAATCGGGAATCAAGGCTCCATAGAGAGCTTTCATCAGCGTTGTCTTGCCCGCACCATTTTCCCCTACTAAGGCATGAATAGTCCTGGCTTCAACTTCAAACGTTACGTTGTCAAGGGCTTGAACCGTCCCGTATCTCTTGGATATTTGTTGCATCGAGACGGCGAAAGACATTACTTTAGGTAGACCTCGTATAGTGCGGCCGTTGCATCTTCCTCGCGTCCCTGCTTTTGCAATTCTCCAAGGAGTCGATTTGCCAGTTCGGTCATCGCTATTTCGATTCCGAGTTCTTTCGCGGCGGCTTCGCAGTAGCCAAAGTCCTTGCGTTGATTCTTAACCGAAAACCCCGGACTCCAATCTTGGTTCAGCACTTTTGTACCGTAGTTTTCAAATGCCCAACTGCCTCCGGCACCGCCCCCAATCATACTGTGAGCTTGGTGAATGTCCAGTCCAGCCTTTTTGGCGAAGGCGATACTCTCGCACAGTCCAAGCAGAGCACCGCCAACTGCAATTTGATTAGCAAGCTTCATGACTTGCCCGGAGCCTGAATCTCCGACTCTTTCTGCTCGTTTGGTATAGGGGAGCATGACATTCATGGCATGGACGACATCATCATGATCGCCACCACAGAAAATCGTGAGAGTTCCGTTCTGAGCACCCATGGATCCGCCGGTGATTGGAGCGTCAACAAAGTTCAAATTTCGGCTTTTCAGTTCGCCGTAAAGGGTTCGTGCCATCGATGGTTCAATGGTCGAGTGATCTACGAATAATGTGCCCGGTTTAGTGTGCGGAGCCATCGCGCGTACGACTTCGGCGACGTCTTCGCTTCGTCCGACGCAGGAGAATATGACTTCGCAGGTTTCGGCGAGGCTTTTCAGGTCTGGTGCGACCGATGCACCCTGGGTTCTTAGTGGTTCCGATTTTGACTCGGATCGATTCCAGACGGTGACTTGGTGTCCGCCTTTGATCAAGTGGCCAGCCATGGGTCCGCCCATGACTCCTAGCCCGACAAATCCTACCTTCGCCACAACTAGTAAGGGTACCGGGCAACCGGACCCGAATTCTATTTGTAGCTCAAGTAATTTAGGCAAAGCTACTGACCATTGGACCAAGCTAATCTGCAAAGGTCATTCGCTGACGTTGTTGGGGCCGTTCATAATACGCAGACATGGCCAGAGTAAAGCCTTCGAAGTTTTCTGATGTTGATCAGGTTCAATATGCCTGCGACTGGTTGTCAGCCATGCTCGTGATTGCATCCAATTACAATTATTACGACCTCGGGCAATTGCGTCCTTCGGCTAGAAATCCAATTTTGGAGAATCTCATGTGGGATTCTCTTGTGATTCAGGCCGTCAGTTGTCTGGACCATATTTTGAGATTTTGCGGCACAGAGGGTAGTGACTTTTGCCAGCGCATCGATAATAGCAAGATCGGTCCCGATCTAAAAATGGATTTGCACGCTCTAAGAGATTATAGAAACTCTGTTGGTCACGAACCTGCAAACATTAACCAAAGTCCAGATGAGGCTTACAAGGTTGCAAAGGGTGCTGTGATGTTAACTCGGGAAGTTTCTCAATCACTTTCCCTGATCCAAGACGCTTCGGCAAAATTTGAATTCTATGCTGAGAGAGGTCAAGGATATAATTCAGAAAAGCCGGGTGTCATGGTAACTTTCGATTTATTTTTTGCAGTCAAAAAAGAGGGCAAAATGTTTGTCCAAAATGGCTGGAATTCCTCAATCATGTTGCGGAACGAGCCTGACCCGGAGGGTCAAATATAGTTGCCAGGGTGTCAATTGTCGCCCTAGCGACAGTTGACCCCTGGATGTGCTCCAATTTTTCGACCCGGTAGGGTCGCAGAGACGACTAGTTTTAGTCGAGATGTGATTCGTCGAACTCGATGTTGGCGAACCGAAGAAGCTCAATATATTCCTCCCGAAAAGTCTTTGTTCGATGATGCTCAGCTTGCTTCGCGATGTATTTGCGAACTTGATCGATTCGCTCAGGACTGACAGTGAAAACACCCCCGCCTTCCTGCCAAGAGAAGTCGGAGTATTCATGTCTCAGCCAATTGGTCGAAGCCTTCTTCGTTTCTCTCACCAACTCAGAAAGACAATGCGTCGTCTTAAACCCAACCAATAGATGAACATGATCTTCGACCCCACCCACGATGAGCGGTTCAGCCCCAAGACCCTTTAAAGTTCCTCCAAGGTAACGGTGGACTTCTTGGATGATTTCAGGTTCAAAATATGGATGGCGGTCCTTAGTGCTGAATACGTAATGTGCAAATAAGCTGTGGTATGTCGAGGGCATGATCCTCGAATTTTATCCGTTTCTGCGACCACACTGGGTCGGAATAAAGATAGCCTTTCCAGGGGCCAGTTTGCGCAAAAATTCAAACTACTCAGGGCAGGAAAGTTAACGCTCGATCAACCCGCGCCGTAATCTTTTCCGGTCCAAGCACAGACATCAGCTCGAACAAACCTGGTCCCGACGTTTTTCCAGTTAATGCAACTCGCGTTGGATGAACAATCGGTCCTAATTTCTCGAACCCCTGAGCGGTCTGAAACTCAACCAATCGCTCCTTGTACTCATCAATACTTAGCTGCTTGGTTCCACACTCGGCTTTCAGAAACTCGAACAAAGCTCTCACGTGATCTTGACCGAACCATTTATCCACCGCTTTGGCGTCCATCTCTGCCTCATCGACAATGAAGAACTCGCATGCGGCCCCGAATTCAATAAGATTCGTAACTCTTTCCTGCTCTAATAAAATGCACTCAAGTGCGTACTCTCGGTTCGACTCGGCAAACAGCACCAAGTTTTCGAACTTGGCGAATATCTTCTTGCCATCTTTCTCTGGCTGATTGGGCATTCGATCTTCATCAACAAAATTATCCCAATACTGCTTTGTGTAAGCCTCATTATACAATGCCTTCATTTCTTCCAGAACTGCTTCAGTGGTCATAGAACGAATTCGAGCACCGTTGAGCCAGTTAAGCTTCTCGATATCAAACCGACCAGGAGAAGGTTGCAATCCAGCAAGCGTGAACGAGGAGATCAGTTCTTCCTCGGTCATGTTCTCTACATCGTTGCCCGGTGACC
>JAYVHY010000249.1:0-3661 GCA_043770615.1 Armatimonadota bacterium
TGAATTGAACTTCATCAACTCAAGTCGGTCAGGGGTGTTACGCTTGTTTTTGCTAGTCGTGTAATAGCTTTTCCCATCCTCGGTACACACGATTCGGATAATTTCTCTAATTTCGCCTTTTTTCTTCGCCATGGGACAAACCTCAACACGGTGCTACGCACCCGGCAGAACATATATTATGGGCAAACAGCGAATCGTTTTGCAACTGTTGATCGTCTTGTTTTTCTCCCAAACGTCCTCGATACGATCATTTAGGCAGAAATTTGAGCCTGATTCGACTTTTTTGCCTTTTCTTGAGAGCGATATTGATATTCCACGGTTGTTAGGCATAGATCGACCACATCGACGCCAAATTTTTGTCGAATGGAATCTTTTGCCACTTGATTATATGATTTTTCGTACGTTTCATCCCAGGTGGAATGGTCGGCGTGATTGAGGTTCACATATCGGACCTTGTACTTTTCGAGGAGAAGACGTTCGACCTCTTGGTGCCAAAGCGGTCTTAATCCAGAATAGTAGCACTTGGTGCGGCCGGTGAAATTGTCCAGTTTGGCATGGAGGTAGCCCAGGGTTTTTGGGGGCATGCAGAAATGCGCAAAGCTCCAATTGCTGAAGTGAGCAAGGCAAAGCTTGCACCAATAATTGAGATAAGTGCGAAAGAGTGCCAATTATTTACATTCCGAACATCGTGCCGTATTGACGATATTCTGACTTCGCATTCTGAATGATTTGGTTGGCTTTCACGACCGTCTCTTGAGTTTTCTTTGCATCGGCGGCAATTGAAGCCATTACGTTCTTTCCAGATCGGATCCAACCGTCAACCGTCTTCTTGTCAATCCTGCGTGGGTCAAGATTTTTGGTGGCGCTGGCAAATTTCTTTTGAAAGTTTGAGGTCCAAAGTTTTTTTGCGTCGGTTTGAATTTTTTTGGTATGGCCTTGAGCCATGGTCAATTTTTGCTTCATGACCACTTTTGCGGTTGGCGGAGAAAACCAAACTCCAATTCCTGCCCCAATTGTGAGGAGGACAGATACTTTGACAATACTTTTGAGGATGCGGAAAACCATAGCCTGTGATTTACTTATTGGCTGGTTTTCGAATATCTAGAGTAGTTTGTGAGGTTTTTAATTTTTCCTCTCGTTTGGTGAGAGGAAAAGGGATGGTTGTTCTGCCCCTTCGTATGTGGAGAGGCAGAAACTGAGCTCAGTCTCAGTACTTTTTCAGCGAGTAGCCTTTTCGATATTTTCTTTCGTACGAAAGGTTGCCTTTGCCGCCGTTTCCGACGATATCGTGTTTACTCTTGTCGAACAAGACAGTTTGACCTGAATACAACGCCATGTTGGACATGTGGCAAACCATGGTTGTTTGACCTACGGAATGGAGGTCAGATCGGGGCTTCTCTCTGCTCTTGACGCAGTCGAGGAAGTTGCGCCAGTGGTTGCTGTCTTGTGGATCGGCAGATTCCTTAGGAAGCTCTTTTCCTTCGGCATCCAAGATCTTCCAGCCACCTCGCCAAACTCGAAGAGTTCGACCGTCAGCCGAGACAAATTCTGCACCGTTGCCGTCCTTTCCTGGGTGATCTCGAACGAGTGACCAGGTCATCATGATTTCGGAGTCAGGGAAGCTCATGATCGATTCAACGCTATCGGCAGTATCTCGATCGTCATCTTTGATGCCCCAAGCGCCGCCAACCGACATAACTTTATTTGGCATCATCAAGTCGAGACCTTTACTTATTCCGAGCAAAGCGATGTCAATCATGTGAACGCCCCAGTCGGTGGTAATTCCGCCACCGGTGTTTCGAACCCATCGCCAGTTGTAATGGGTTTTGTTTTGCTGATACGGCTTCATTTCTGCCGGACCACACCACATATCGTAGTCAAGGGTTGAAGGAACGCTCTTTGGCTGTTCTTTACCGATTCGAGTACCATCCCAAGCCCAGGCTCGAACATGGGTGATGCGACCAAGCTTTCCGGCTCGAATGTATTCGATCGCGTCGTGGAATTCTTTCGTACTTCGTTGCCATGTTCCTACTTGGACAACTCGTTTGTGATAGGCCTGACAATTCATCATCGAACGGGCTTCGACAAAGTTGTGGCTGATTGGCTTCTCGCAGTAAATGTCTTTACCGGCTTCGCAGGCATGAATGAGGTTTAGAGCGTGCCAGTGATCAGGTGAACCAACGATGATCGCGTCGATGTCTTTTCGCTCCAACATCTTGCGGTAGTCCGTGAAAATCTCTGGTTTCTTGCCATAGACCTCTTCAATTTTTTTGATGTCATTCGGCATTCTCGCGGTGTCAACGTCGCAGATAGCGGCGAATTCGACATCGTCAAATCCCATCAGGTTGCGCATGTTGGCAGCTCCCATTCCGTTACAGCCAATCAATCCCATTACGATCTTATCGTTTGGTGAATGATTCTTTCGTTTGCGGGCACTCGGGTCGGTTACTTCATTGGTGTTTGGGTCAAAGGCAAGACTTGCCAATGATGAAGCACCAAACCCTAGGCTGGCGGCTGAGACGGCAGATGATTGAAGAAATTTTCTTCGCGATAAATTATTGTTTGAATCCATGAGTCAACCCTGACATCAGCATGTTACACCCTCGGTAACACTGGCTTCAATGCTGGGAGAAATTTCCTTTCTCCCAGCAAACAAAAATCGCTGACTACGAGGATCCTCAATCAGTATTTTTTGAGTGAGTAACCCTTTCGGTACGGTCGAGAATAGGCAAGATTGCCCTTTCCGTCGTTGCCCAGAATGTTCATTTTCTTCTTGTCAAACTTTACGGTCTTACCGGAGTACAGAGCCATATTTGACATGTGACATGCCATTGTCGTCTGCCCAACCGAGTGTAAGTCTGATCGGGGCGCTTCTCGGCTCTTTACGCAATCGAGGAAGTTGCGCCAGTGATTGGTATCTTGCGGCTCGGCAAATTCTTTAGGAATTTCTTTGCCATCGGCATCCAGAATAATCCAACCACCACGCCAAACTCGAAGTGTGCGACCATCGGCAGAAATGAATTCCGTACCATGACCATCCTTTCCTGGATGGTCGCGGAGGACAGACCAGGTGAGGACAAATTCTTCTTCAGGGAAATGCATGATTGATTCGATGGTATCGCAAGCATCTCGATCATCATCTTTCATCGTCCAAAGTCCGCCGTAGCTTGTGACGCTTGTTGGCATGACCAAGTCCAAGCCTTTGCTCATGCCAAGTAAGGCGATGTCGATCATGTGAACTCCCCAGTCGGTGGTTAAGCCTCCGCCGGTATTGCGCACCCATCGCCAATTAAAATGAACCTTATTCGATTGGTATGGCTTGAGTTCAGCGGGACCAGTCCACATGTCGTAATCTAGTCCGGCGGGTGGATCGGTGACTTTGCCTCGACCGATTCGATTGCCTTCAGAAATCCAGGCTCGACAGTGCGTGATTTTGCCTAACTTTCCAGCTCGAATATATTCGATTGCATCGTGGAACTCCGGAGTACTTCGTTGCCAAGTGCCGACTTGCACCACTCGCTTGAAGTGGTCTTTGGCTGCCATCATTGCTTGAGCTTCGACAAAGTTATGACTGATAGGCTTTTCGCAGTAAATGTCTTTTCCTGCTTCGCAAGCATGAATGAGGTTTAAGGCATGCCAGTGATCAGGTGAACCGACGATT
>JAYVHY010000250.1:0-8205 GCA_043770615.1 Armatimonadota bacterium
TGACGGTGACAGTGGAAAAGTCATCTGGTCGCTTGTCCAATTGATGTCGGTGCTGGTCGTCGTCATGGGCGGATTTTTTCTCTATCTTGCCGTAAACACGAAGACTCCACCACCCGCTGCCGAGTCGCCTGGATCGACTTCACCAGTTTCCACCAATTCTCAGGCTTCGAAACCAATTGCAGCACCCAATCCAAACCCACCCGCCGCGGCTCAACCAGCATTGGGAACACTGAGAATTTGGGTTGTCGACGCGGCCGGAAATCCAGTCGATGGCGCGCACGTTACCGTGACCTTTGCCGGCAAATCGCCTCAATCGACAAATTCCACATCGGTAGGGGCCGCACCATTTGGTGGAGAGCCATTACGTTCATCCTTCCAAATCGTCGTCGAAAGTCAATTGGGTACTGGCCGGGCTTCGGGTTCGTTCATGACGGACGACCAAGCGGTGACGATTAAACTGCCCGGAGTTCCCGCCCCGGCAAATAGCCAATCTAGCTCCCAGCCGCCACAATCTGACGCCCAGCCGCCACAATCCACATCCAGCGGAGCGCAGGATCAATCGAATAACACGCCTCCTGCAGATGCTGGAGTACCTCCAGCAAACGGAAACGGCTAAAAGTCGACAAGTGGGCTCCCTCGCAAAGTGCAGGCTCCTTTAGGGTGTTTGGACAGGAAGTACTAGTTTATGTTGGGCAGTCACTCTCCAAGAAGGGAGAGCTGCGACCTGTCCGCCAAAGTGAGGAACGAACGACGGAGGAAGCAGCCAAAAGCGACGGCTAAAGCTTCGAGCGACGGCGGAAGTTTCGAGCGAAGGTGGAAGCTTGTCGATTGATCAGTCGGCGAAGATTCGGCCGGTACCGCGGGCGCCTTGGATCGCGGGAAGGGGTGAGATCTAGTGTGGGATCCAATAACCATGTTCAACGACAGGTACAGGCCCAAATCCGGCTCAACCTCGGAGCGGCGCACAGGGTCGGTTAAACCGGCCACCCCCTAGTTGGGAGTTGGAACATTTGCCCTACACCATGCTTAGCCCGCCATCAGCTGAGGCTTACAGTCTTTCTGAAGTTATTCTGCATTCCCCTTCGCCTATGGCTGTCCTGCCAATGTCGCGAGTTCCGCCAAGAGTCTAGCCTTTTCTGTAGGAGTTAACAATCTATCCTGAGGCATGAGGAACTTGATGTTTGTCGAATTAATTCTCCTCTTCATGCTATTAACAAGTGGCTTAACCGCTTCTTTATCAAATACTTGAAACCTTACTGAGCTATGGCATCGGAAGCAAAACCGATTAAGGTCCTTCAATATTGCCTCATCACCCGTCGTCCACTTTGGTCCACCAACTTGCACTGGATCAAGAGCTCTGTCTAGTTGAGGTGAAAAAGCATCACTGGTACTATGGTTGGTCAGCCACTTTTCCGCAGCTCGGTGTGGAAAGCTTCCTGAATCAACGACCCTGTTTTGCTCTTCGACTTTAGTGTTGAGCTTACGCAAAACATCAAAAGCGCCAGCATAATTGCTTTGGGTAGAAGTGCCACCATCCACTGCGGTCTTATCCGCGTCGAAGAGAACGGCGACCGGTAACGTCTTAACAATAGAAAAGTCATCATCATTTTGGACGCGGTCGTACCAATGATCAGTATCCAGATAGTTCAGCTTCCCTTTGGCGTCATCGTCGTCACCATGGCATTGAATACATGCTGCGGGTACAAAGTATTTTCTAACTGGATCTCCTAGCTTTGGCTCGCGCGCATCAAATGTTGCATTCAAGAATTTCCCGAGATTTCCGGCACTACCGTCGTCGTTGAGAGGTTCGAATACCAAGAAGCTGACCTTCTTGGACGAGGAAACGATGATAGCTTGAGTATTGACTGAATGCTGGGTGAAAGGGCTTTTTCTGGCAGCTTGGTCTGCTTCCAGCCAGAAGTGATTAAAGAGTAAATACACTTCGGACACTCCAGCAGCTTCGGCTAAACTACCTGGGCGAGCCATCAAATACACAAGTTTCCTCCAACCCAGTTGAAGAGGACGGGGGTTACCTCGAGCATCTGGAGTAGCCGACACGTCTGTAATTTTTGGCGCAAAAAACCTCGACGCTAGGAGTTCGTTCGGCGCAATTGGTCGGGTTCCAAAATTTGATTCGAAAAGTACGGAATCTTTGACCACGGTTCTGAGAACGCCGAAATCCATTAGAACATTGGAGTTCAGGTTCTCGAGTTCAATCGCTTGAAGCCCTCCATATCCAAAGTAGGATATTAGTGCATCAAGGTTTTTGGGAGGCACATTTCCGGGGAATTTGAGAGTCTGGGCTAACGAAGCATAGTATGCGTCCGTTTCAGTTGAATCGCCTTCGTTAATAAACAATTTAAATGCATGTCCCTTAGGTCGATCTTGCTTTTGTAATTTTGATTTATTTGTCTTTTGCTTTTTGACTTGAGTAGGCGCAGCGATTGCGTACAAGACCACGGTAAACGAAATTAGTACTGGAGTACACCGAAGAATACTTCGAAGAAGAGCACCCTTGTTTGAATTAAGCATGTCAAGGTGATGATACAAGAAGTCCCAATATATTGCAAGATATATAAAACCATAGGCGATGTAGGTTCTGAGAGAGTTACCATATCGCGAAACGAGATCTCCGTTAAAGTCCGATGAGCGGGTGAAGAGAGTTAGGAGGTAGAAGTCCCACAAGTGGGATGTCGCTTAGTTGGGGTTTGGGCTTGCAGATCACCCCCACCGGTTCGTGCCTCATCAAAGATAGTCAGAGTTATTCCTGCTTATCCTCGCAGCTTCGTCCCGATTCACTTCGTTCTTCGCTGCTTCGCAGCTCTCCTACGGCGGGACCTTCGTCAGGTGGTCCCCGAAAGACTGGGGCAGGCGCGTAAGCAGGTCACATCCAAAGTCCATTTAACCCACCTTACACGGTGACTCATCGCTTGAATCCACTGGTTTCTCCCGGCGTCACCTCAAAAAAGACTGCCTTTGTGGCAGTCTTTTTCAAGGACTCTTGTTCAACGCAGTTGTCGGTTTGGACGCTTCCTCCGTCGTTTGTTCCTCCCTTTGGCGGACAGGTCGCGTCTCCAGTGCCACAAAATAGCCCCGCCCACGTCAGTGGCTCGCCAGCTCACACCGTGACTCGTCGATGTATTCATAAGCGACTGATGAAAGGATTCTCACCGGCTGGGGCCCTTACGAACGAAAAGACTCCTGGAATCCAAGGAATGCCACTTAAGAAAAGAAAGGCGAAAGCATGTTGACAACGTCTTCTTCAACGAAATGTCTTAAATATGCCAACAATGGATAGGCTTCTCGAACGTAGAGCGGTATGTCTTGGTCGTCAACTACAAGCTTTGGAGAAATCTTTATTCCGTGGAAATCGTCGTCAGAATATTGCATTGGCATTTTCAAAACTGCAAGTTCGTCGCCATCGTTTAGCAACCTGTTGCCAAAGCCTGCTGAGAAATGCATTCCAGATTTTAGGCCATTCTTAACGATGGCCAACATGGACGTAGGCTGAACACCACAAACAATGAGCATCCTATGCTTGTCGTGGTTGTTTAAGATGCTGAGTAGCTGCATCGGATGAATGGAATTACTTAGGCTCCCAAACGGTGAGTCAACCACTTCTGTGGGCTGCAATGAGGCAAATGCATCTAACAGATCAGACGAAAATCCAGAGTTCTTTGCCTTCCATTTATCGAAGTCAGAAGACTTCAGGAAGTTCGGAAATGCCAGTTGTTCCCAATTGTTCAGCGAGTATTTCTCACCGAGTGCCACGACGATATTGTCACATACTGATCTGAGATGGTGGACGCAGCTGCTGGCCAGGATATGTAAGTCCTCATCTGGCGGAACACTGATAAAGCGATACGTGATAACTTTCTTCTCACCTTCAATCTTCACTTCGCATTTTGCCTGGAGGGTGTTAGCCTGTTCAAATTTCTCAGCACCACAACCAAAATCTAGGATTTGAGAACTAGCTGCCGAAAGACGTCTTTTTAACAATGCAAGCTTGTCCACATCAACAGTATAACTTGAGTCAAAAAACCTCTCAAGTCGGGTCACACTTTGTTACAATTCGGGTCACGCATTTCAGAAAGTGTGACCCGACTTAGACTCAAATTTATAGCGTCCTTTGTAACAAAGAAGAACAAGACATCACGTCAATGGCCCTGTGTCGTCATCTTTGACGAGCCACTAATATGAGCTGGGTTACATTGGAACAGGTGTGACCTGAAGCTTCGAAGCAGCCAAACCCGAACATCTGCAGTTGAGCCTAGGCGCAATCCCGGCTACTCCCAGTTAAGAGTTGGTGGATTAATCATGCTCATGTAATGGCTCGCCGCATTTCATTGCCTGGGTAACTCCCAGCTTCGCAGGCGTTGGTACCCCGGTCACACCAAGTACAAACTTATCCACCTCACACCGTGACTCGGCGAGCCACTCCGTGGGCAGGGTTATTTTTTGTGGCACTGGCTCCGACCTCTGGCTAGCCACGTTGTGGGCGGGGCAATACCGTCGTTTTCCTGAGACTTGTTGTGCCCTGCTTACCCGCCTTCGTCAGGGCACTTCGGCGGACGAGCCCGACAATCTGCGTAGCTGCGAGGATAAGCAGGTTCTTTAATTAGGGGGCGAGTAATGTTGTCGGCGGGAAACCTGCAAACTTCTAGCGACGAGCAAGAAACCCCCATCACCGTCCCTTATGCTGCTTCGCCGTTCCAGACTACACCTAATAGGGGGTTTTATCCTGCCCACTCTGGGGCTCGCCATTCAATCTCACAGAACATTCCCAGCCCGCGCATCCTTGGCGTACTTAACTTCATCAGGTTTTAAACCGATTCCTTCATGCAAATACACGTCGATCAAGCTGATTGCCAATTCATCGCGGGCAATGAAGATATGATGCCCAAGCCCATGGAGAGCCGCTCGTCGAACGGCAGGATTCGGAGATTTAAGAAGGTAGGTTGCTTCTGCGCGAAAGATTTCGGCAAACGCCGGTTCTTCAAAAGCACAATTGTCCCACCACATAAAGCAAACCGACCCTAACTGAGCCACGCCATCATCTGTCGCAGTGCCCACCAACGGCTCGAAGACTTCCTTAAATACATAAATGTCGGCTCTCGCAATGTCGAACCGAAGTTCGATCGGCAACCGTCCGTCACCGCTTGGCCGGGGCATGGCATGTAAAACGTTGGCAACCTCAGTCAGAGTTAACCGGTCAAGTAGCCACCGCTTAGGCTCCCGCAAAATCCAAAGGCAGTATTCCGCGTAAGTCGCCCGAGTCTCGAAATGACCGTCCACGTAATCGTACTTCTCCGCTTTTGCATAGTAGTCAATGAAATCCTCCAAACTCATCACCGGTCGTGGTGACGGATAGCGCTGAACTGGGTAGGAACTCATTCATCAGAGTCTACTACGGACCTTCCCTCCCAACCTCCATTGCCCGCCATAGCGTTCGTGCGCACGTAACAAATTCGTGAATTCTCAACTTTAATGCGAAAGAGGGTTGATTTTTATAGTAGACATGTGTATACTATATATAGACTACCAAAAATCCATGGCCAGTGAGACACTCCACCGCAAAAGCATCTTCACCATCGACGATATGCAAGTCAGCAGTCATCTAGATCACAAACCAGTACTAAAGTGCTGAGCTACAAAATTAATTTTCTGTAAACACACTTCGAAACTTCGACACGAAAGTGAATAGTTTTAAGAATTCAGGTTCAAATCGTTACCATTTTTGACTTGACAATTTGGACATTCTTAGCGCAGCCCCGACCAAACAATTAATTTCTCTACTGCTTATCTTGAGAGAGACGTGCCAATTCATCTTTCAGCAAGACAGGTTCCGGGAACTTCGTTCCTCCAGCCCAAAGCTTTAGAAGCCTCTTGGGAACTTCGTCCTCAAAAAAAGTACCCACATCCTCAAACCCTTTGGCTGACCCGCAGCTTCCCTGCCCAAAGAGCCTGAATAAAGCAGTCGGCAGTAGGAGGGGATTTTAGTCCTTGGTCAGTCTGGGCGTCAGAGTTATCGCGGATGACGTGTTATCTGACATATACAGTTTATTCGCTTCGCTCAATCGACTCATCCAATTCGACGAGCAGTTTCGATTCCTCTTAATTGATTCGGCTCATTGGCTTCTCTGTCCAGAGAAGCATCTCGCTTCGCGAGTGTCAGTTCGAGTTCGCGAGTTAATCCAAACACGCACGAGGGGAATCATTTGGAAGAGCGCGCAAGTTCGATTTTTGCGGAGCCAGAGATGTCGTTGGTCAGGATCCACCATCCGTCGTATTGGGTGGCTGGAACTGGTTTTCCGTTTACTAAGACCTGAGTTGCGTTTGGCTGGGTGGGCAGTTCGACGTGGGCGGTCATTCCTTTTGGTAGGTTGACGGTCATGGTGAATGACTTGGTACGTTTGGACTCGATAGTGACTGCGCCAAGTGGCGTAGGGACTTTTCCTCGGGCGAAGGTGAGATTTCCAAGATGGGGCTTAATCAGCGCGCGCTTCCATCCCGCCACCATCGGTTGAACGCCGAGCACGTAGCGCGGGAGCAGGTTTGCCGGGGCGGCCCCCCACGCATGGTTCCAATCCTGATTCGGTTTGTATTTTTGATCCCACGCCTCCCACGTGATGGTGGTTCCACTCGTGACCATGTGCCGCCAACTGCGGTCGCCACTAGCGGTGATGAGGTCAATCGCGGCTTGGGCTTCGCCGTTCTCGAACAGCGCTTCGAGCAGATATTGGGCGGCGTAGACCGAGCATTTCATCCCTCGAGCGGCGACGTTCGTTGCGACCAGTTGTCGAGAGTCGGGTGGCACCAGGCCGAACGCGAGCGGAAAGAGGTTAGCGTGCAAGCTCGAATGTTCGATTCCCTTTCCGTCTCGGTAAAGCAGGCTTTGAGGGTCGAAAAAGGTTTGTTGAAATTTGGCCTTTGCTTTTGCGTCCATCGCGGCAAATGCTTCGGCTTCGGTGTCTCGGCCGATTGCCCGGCCCATTTCGGCCATGAGCTTGATCGCCCGCAATCGGAACGCGTTGACGACGGTGTTTTGGGGTCCAAAGACGTAACCGTCTCGTTCGCTGGCGGGCCAATCGATGATGTCGTCCCTTGTCATTTGCGCTTTGGAGCTTTGGACGAGGCCCTCGCTATCGACGCGATCTGCCAGGATCTTGGTCTTGAGACCCTCGTATCGGGCTTTCAGCCACTTTGTGTCTCCGGTCTTCATATAATCGGCGTACGCCATGAACACCATATGCGGCGCCCACTCGGTTGGCCAGGTTCCGTGCTTCATAAGGTGGTCGAAGGTTGCGCGCGGGATTTGGTTGTCGTTGGTGGTTGAGTAGTACGAGAGTTGGTTGAGGTAGGCGTCGGCTTCGTAGGGAATGCGTTCGCGATCGCCGTCGACAAAGATTCCGGCGAACGACGTTGCCTTGATCGAATACTTGCAGAGATCCCAGACTTGGTTGAGCATGTCGTCGGAACAGTGAAAGGATGCGGCGCGGTCGTCCCAGGATTTGGCGAAGGCGGCTCGGCGGGTGATGTTTGTGGGTTTTAATTCTCCATCGTAGCCTTCGATCTCGACCCAGCGAAAGGGCAAGACGACGCCCCATTCGGTGGGAGTAAGAATCGCGGGAGGATGGGCGGTTGACGTAGCCTCGGTGTTTCTGGCGTCTTTGGCGGGTGCGACGACTTGGGGTGTGTCTTTCGATAGGTTGACGCGGGACATTTTGTACCGGACGGTTCCCGGCGGGGTTCGGTCGATTCTTCCGTTTCGGGAGGCTTCGCCGAAGTGAACCGTGATGTCGCCGGTTGCGCCTTTTGATGGTTGAATCGAGATGTTGCCGAATGCGACTTGTCCGAAGTCGACGAGGTAGGTTGTGGGGGCAATCTTGGTGATCTTGACCGGTCGTTGGTTGACGAGGTGGACGGGAAAATCGGCGTCAGTTGCAGGAGTGTGGCTTGCCTTCATCGGCTGGTTCAACCCCAGGTGCAACAACGAGAAGACAATCGCACTCATTTAACTTTTAAGGTATCCGATTTCGGTGGTCAAGGAATGGGCCGACCAAAAAAGACCCACCAGATTCCTGGCGGGCCCATCTTGCTAACAGCTAAAGGCTGGCAGCTAACAGCTTCCCTAAACCGTCGCGCGAGTGCGTTGGATAACGCCTTCGATAAACGCGGCGTTGTTCGGCGTTCGCTTGATCAGCT
>JAYVHY010000251.1:0-19852 GCA_043770615.1 Armatimonadota bacterium
ATTTATCCAAAGCTTTTGATTGGAGCTTCGATTCTGATCATTGGTGGGACGAACCTCATCATTGGTGCTATTGCTCCCGGTGGAAAGACATTGTCTTCGCCTTTGACGAACATATCCACATGGTTCATTCTTGTACCTCTGATGATTGGACTCTTTCTGTTCTTTCGGGTTGGTTTGGCAAACTTTCGGATCAAATATAACTGGGATATGTTCATTAGTTATATTCCGTTTATTGGCGGAACAGTTCGTCAGACCTCGATGGCGAAGATCGGGCGGGCATTTGGAGCCTTGTATCAAGCGGGGGTTCCACTTCCGCAAGTGGTCAAACTTTCGGCTGACTCCTGCGGAAATGAATACATGCGGGCAAAGCTCTATCCTGCTTCAAAGGTCTTAGAAAGCGGAGCCGGGATTACAGAAACTTTAAGAAGTACAGGAGCATTGTCGCCTATTGTCATCGACATGCTGAGTACTGGTGAGCAAACAGGCAACCTTGATCAAATGCTCAACAAGATGTCGGATTACTATCAGGATGAGGCAAAAACTCGTTCGATTCAGCTCGGGCACTTTATGGGTGTTTTAGCTTTTCTGGTTGTAGCGATTTACATTGCGTACATCGTCGTAACTTTCTACCAAGGAATGGGCACTACCCTAAATGACCAAGTTAAGGAAATTGGCTCGTGAAATTCGGAAACGGAGATGAGCTTTGGTGAAAATATGCCAAAAATAGGTAAAGGATGGCGCAGGATCTCTACAAGGTACTAGGAGTAGCAAACAACGCGACGTCTGCGGAAATTAAGTCGGCCTACCGAAAGGTTGTTTTGGTTCATCATCCCGACAAATCGCCTTCGGCGACTTCTGCCGAATTATTCTTAAAAGCTACCGAGGCATACGAAATTCTCGGCGACGGTGATCGCCGTAAACAATACGACGCTGGACTTGACATGCGACGGCGACAAGCCAGTCAGCCGCGACCTCAAACGCAAACCCAAGCAAGGCCCCAACCAAATCCGACCAACCCTACTCAAACCGTTTCAACTATTCAGGCTGACGTGACCAAGCTGACGCTGATTTTTACTCGCGGTCAATACACCGAGTCCGAGTCATTGGCTCGACAAATTATTCGAAAAGATAGTAAACAGCCTATTCCGTATGCGGTGCTCGGAGACATTGCGAGGGCGAAAGGCAAACTTGATGAAGCCGCAAAGATGTATGCGTATGCCGCACAGATGGATCCTCGAAACCCGATCTATCAGCAACGTCATGAAGAACTTATTCGCAACTATAAAGACACCCGGGGACCAAGTGCTGCCTCTAAAGCGACTCAGAAGTCGGTGATGACGGTCATTGTTGGGACTCTGTTGGTTGTTAGCGCGGGACTATACGTGATGCTGGCAAAAGAACCGGTGATTACACCAGGAATTGGTCTCATCAATACTTGGACTCTCGGGCTCGTCATCATGCTTTTTCTTGGTGGTGTGAGTACCGGAGCTGTTCTTTGCGCAGGTGACTATATTGATCGATTCAATGCATCAACGGTTGTCGCAACCGGGCGAGTATCTTCTCCAATCCTTATGCTTGCCACGGTTGCTATTGTCAACTTCTGGGCGGCGGCCCTGCTCTATGCGGCGGTCACTATCGCACAACGAGGTTTTACCGTGAGTCACCTGCGGTTTTTGGTTGGGATCGGCGTAACCACCCTTATCATGGCGGGGGCGGCGGCACTGTCGATAGCAAAATTTGACCCAACACAAGTATTGTTATGGGGCGGGAACCTGTCCTACCTCGGCGGAATCTGTGGTTGGATGGTCGCCGATTCGTTCAAGCGAATTTAGGCAAAACTGACCGTCTTTAGATCGGCTGAAACTTCAAAATTTGCGGCGGTTTTGGCTCTTATTTCTTCCAAAGTTACGTCGGGAGCCAGCTCAATTAGAGTTAATCCCTTGCCTCGATGAACTTGAAAAACGGCGAGGTCCGTGATGATCAAATCCATGCATTGCTTACCGGTCAATGGCAATGTGCATTCAGGAAGAACCTTTGATTCACCCGCTTTGTTGGTGTGCTCCATTACTACCACTACCCGCTTCACGCCGGCTACCAAGTCCATTGCCCCACCCATTCCTTTGACCATCTTTCCAGGAATCATCCAATTAGCCAAATCGCCTTGCTCGCTGACTTCCATCGCTCCGAGGATAGAAAGGTCAATGTGTCCGCCTCTAATCATCGCAAAAGAATCTGCGCTTGAAAAATATGACGAACCTGCAATTTCTGTAACCGTTTGCTTCCCCGCGTTGATCAAGTCGGCATCCTCCTCTCCGTCAAAAGGAAAGGGGCCAAGTCCAAGCATCCCGTTTTCGGATTGAAGGTTAACATCCATCCCGTCGGGAATGTAATTCGCCACAAGAGTTGGAATGCCAATACCGAGATTGACGTAAAAGCCGTCGCGTAGTTCTTGGGCGGCTCGTTGGGCAAGTTGATCGCGAGTTAGTGCCATACAGGTTCTTCATTTATTGTAGCGGTTTGGCAGGCAACTATTCCTCGTCAAAATGGGTTTAAACTCTTGATATGGTTTCGGCAAGCGCATTAGGAATGGTTTTGTTTGGTACGCCAATTGCAGATCGAGCGACGGCGGCTCGAGAAAGGGTTGCCCCAATTCTCCAGAAACTAGTGGGAGCGGCGAAACTAGACTTCCCTCCGAAGCAGATATTCTTCCGTGCCTTTAAAGACGAAAAGACAATTGAAGTATGGGGTGCCGCGTCGCCGACTTCAAAGCACAGTCTCATCAAAAAGTATCTGGTCTTGGCTGCCTCCGGACGCCTTGGTCCAAAGCGAATGTCCGGTGATATGCAAGTTCCTGAAGGTTGGTATTACGTCAACCGGTTTAATCCGTTAAGCGCTTTTCATTTATCCCTTGGACTCAACTATCCCAATCGAGTTGATCTCGTTCGTTCGGCCAATGTAAATCCAGGTGGGGACATTTTCATCCATGGCAACCAGGTCAGCGCCGGGTGCCTTGCCATGGGGGACTCCCACATTGACGAAATTTACACCCTGGCAAGAATGGCGAAAGGCAAAGTCTTTGTCCTCATTTTGCCGAGCAGATCGAACCCGGCCAAGTCCACAGATGCACCTCACAAGGAGCTTTACAGCCAGATTTATTCGATCAATCGAGCGTTTGAACGCAACTATATGATGCCTAAAGTGGACGTGAACGCCCGTGGCTATTACCGAGTTCTTTAACTAAACTTTTGGTTGAACGGTTCTTCGTTCGATTCGTTTTTCGTAGTTGTGACCTTGGATAATTCGGTTCACGTAGATCGAAGGAGTATGAATTTGATCTGGATCAAGCTCACCAACTTCAACGAGTTCCTCGACCTCGGCGACACAAACCTTGCCCGCAGTTGCCATCATTGGATTAAAATTCCTCGCCGTCTTCCTGAAAACAAGGTTCCCGGACTTGTCACCTTTCCATGCCTTTACGATGCTTAGGTCTGCGATCAATCCGCTTTCCATTACAAACATCTCGCCATTAAACTCTCGCGTTTCTTTGCCTTCGGCAACCAAAGTTCCGTATCCGGTCTTGGTGTAAAAGGCCGGAATTCCCGCGCCTCCCGCCCGAATTCGCTCGGCAAGGGTGCCCTGAGGATTAAATTCAAGTTCAAGTTCTCCGCTTAGGTATTGTCGCTCAAATTCAGCGTTTTCGCCGACGTAGCTCGATACCATCTTTTTGATTTGCTTGGTCTGCAACAAAATTCCGAGACCAAAGTCATCAACTCCACAGTTGTTGCTGATAACAGTTATGTTCTGAACGCCAGTGTCGCGTAGGGCAACAATCAGGTGCTCAGAGATTCCGCACAGACCAAATCCGCCCGACATCACGGTCATTCCATCAAAAACGAGACCCTCCAACGCAGCTTTGGCGTTGGGAAAAACTTTGTTCATTCTATCAACGATTCTACTATCTGAACCGTCCGTAAGTTTGAAGTGGTCTGAAAAGAAAAGAGGGAGTCCGGGAGAACTCCCAATATATTTCAAGGATAAGACCCACCGGTAGGAGGGCCACTTCGTTTGACGAGCTAATTTTCGGAATGTTCGTTACTAGGACTTTTGGAGGATTGCCTCGTCTAACATCTTTGGAAGCTTATTGGTGATTTCGCTGTTCGTTGCTACTCGATTGACCTTGATTTGCTTGCCTAATTCAATCAACTCCTTCTCTTTATGACCAGTATGAGCAATTGTGTAAATCCCACGCTCAGTTAGCTCGGCAACAAGGTCTCCGACATTTGGATCGCCTAAGTTCACGATCGCCACGTCCGCATTGTCCTCGGGTACTTCCGATGTCACGAATGCTTCGTGTCCGGACCCGCGGACCGTATTTACGAACCGAGACGACCATATCAGATTCGATTCGAAAATCCAAACTTTCACGATTTAAGTGTATCTGTTATCTACGAAAAACCTTACAATTGGGCAAGTGCGACAAAAACTGATTTCTTTGCTCTTAATATTGGGTGCCGTTGCATTGACGGGAACCATGCTAGTGCTGGCTTTGCCGCTTGGTGAGCAAGCTTGGTTGGCATGGTTCATGTTGTTTCCGTTACTGTGGACAACGAAGGAGAAGGGGTTCATTGTTGGCTTTCTCGCTGGCCTTGCGTCCGTCTTTTTGTGCGCTTGGCTATCGACAACGGGGGTTTTCTATCGCCACAAGGACTTTGAATCATCACCGGCTTGGAACTATACCGCTTGTGGCCTATATGCATTTTCATTTGCCATATTTTTTGCCATTTGGGCAGACAAGAAAAATTTTCTTAGACCAGTTTGGTGGCTAGCGGCTTTGGCGGTTGGATTAGAAGCTATCTTGTTGATCGAGATTCCAGCGACTTTGGCGGTAACACAGTATCGAAATGGTCTCGCAGTAGGACTTGCTAGTATTGGTGGGATTTGGCTCACAAGTTTTGTCGTTTGGTACGCAAATGTATCGCTCGCAAAAATAGAGAAAGGAACTTTTCGGTGGGAATATCTGCCACTTGCAGCTCTGTTTCTGGGCAGCTTTATCGATAGCGGAGGATCTGCTTCCGCAAGGGTTCAAGGAGTCATCAAGGTGGGCATCACCCAGATTAGAGATGGCAGTGATGAAGAACAGGCAGCGGCCCACCGGCTTGCGAGTAAGGACGCCCCGGTATTTATCGTCTGGCCGGAATTTTCAGGAATGCTTTTTGTCAGCGGAGACGATACTTCAAAGCTACAAAATACATCCTTGGATTCTTCGCCGCTTATTACAAGTTTCCGCGACACGAAGATACCTCTTCCGCATAACGTTGCGGCGCTTTTTGCAAAAGGTCGGGAGTCTGTGCGATACGAAAAGAGGAAATTGTTTGCAAAAGAGAAAGATATGCATTCTCCCGGTGACCGAGCGATAGCCGTGCCGATTCCTTCTGTTCCGGGTGCCGTTGGCTTGAATATATGTTTTGATTCCTGCTACCCCAGCATCATTCGCGAAACTGCGAGTCTCCCGGATGTCAGAGTTGTGGCGTTGCCCACGATTGACCCGGACTCTTCCCACTATTTTGTAGCAGCAGTTCATGCTGCGTACACGCCTTTTCGGAGTGCTGAAAACGGCGTGGCATTTGTCCGGGCTGATGGTCATTTCGCATCGATGATCGTTAACGAAAAAGGGCAAATTGTTGCGGAATTGAAAGACGAACAGAAGGCCATCACTGCCAATATTTCGGGAAATAGAACATGGACCCTTTTTCGAGTCTTTGGTGATTGGTTCCTTTACTTGTCGGTCATTCTTGTTGTTTTTCCGACTTTTTTGTCGGGATATCAAAAGTTCAAGTCAAAGTCACAAGGAAATTCGGTTACGCACTGAATTTATCAAGATTGGCGGGATTGGATTGTAAGGGTAGGAGAGTGCCTCGTCATTTCACAGAGGCTTTCCAGTTTTCTTCGAAGTTTCTACGGCACAACGAACAATGGTTCCTATCCAAAATAGTAGGGGCCAATACAGGCTAAATGCCCCAATTTGAGACCTAATCGCGGGTTCCGAACAACATTTCCCGGGATTTTGGTTTTCGATCAAACATAGAATCAAGCTTCCAACAAGCATCCAAGCCAAAAATGCAAGATGCACTTTTGGAGCGCGAATAGCGACGGGAGGCACAGTCAACAATTCGTAAATGAAAAAGAGAAATAGATAAATTAAAGAGTACAGAACCATCCATCCAGCGTGATAAGTGGGGCTGGGTCCCGAATCACCCATGATGATCGCCATTATCCCCCCGATGAATAGTGTCGCTCCTAAGGCAAGGGTTATGACTATTCCTGAAAAGCGAACGCGCGTTTGGTCATCCACATTCGAAGCTACGTTATGCGAAGGGTGAATGATTCAACTGAGCGCCATTACAGTATCCTATTGGGGTGGCATCGTTCACTATCCCCATCCGTTCCGACAAACTTCAGATGTCGTTCTCTGTTTCCAGCGAGCTTTGCAATGTTCAGACTGAATTCCAAAACGTCACGATTTTGGACACCGAAGTCTTTGGCAAGGCCCTTTTGCTCGACGGGCATATTCAGCTAACTGACTTTGACGAAGCCGCATACCATGAATGTTTGGTCCAAATTCCGAGCCTAAATCTTCCTCGATTTGAGCGTGCCCTGGTCATCGGCGGCGGAGATGGTGGAGTCATTCGCGAACTGTGCAAACATTCGTCCGTCACCCATATCGACATGGTCGAGATTGACCAGGGCGTGATTGATGCTTGTCGACAATACATGCCAGAGTTGAGCAACGGAGCGTTTGAAGACCCGCGAGTTCACCTCCACATCACGGACGCTTTTCCATTTGTGAAAAATGCGACTGGTCAGTACGACTTGATCATTGTTGACTCAACGGATACTTATGAGGAAGAAGAAGGCGAGATCAGCGAAATGCTGTGGACGAAGGAGTTTTATGCCGACATCGCTCGATTGGCATCGCCATACGGAATCGTTGTTACTCAGGCCGACAATCACATTTTTTGCCCTTATTCTTGCCAGGAAGTCTTGGGGCTGTTCTCGAATGTTTTTAACCACCGAGGTTTCTACTTCGGGCTGGTTCCGTCGTTTGGCGGCTACAGTGGCTTTGTATGGGGCAGTATGAACAATGAAGTTGGTCCAAACTTTGATGCTCGGTTAAGCAAAGACCTGAAGTATCTGAATGAAATCACCTATCCGCTGGCGTTTTCGGATTTACGATTTAGTTAATTTTTGGCACTGAAACGCTTGGCGAGGTACGAGCCAAAGCTTATCAGTGTTGACTTTAATTACACTGATAAGGTCTTTCTTTCGCGGAGCTCAGAATCCCCCGGCCGGTTTGCGACTCCAGTGCCACTCAATGTCGCCCCGTCCCAAATTTCACAACCGTCATCTTTGCGTTTGCGCCTTGCAGTTTGTATTTCGTGATCTTTCCATTAGCCCAGGCGATGTCAACTGTGACGTTGCCTCGTGCTTTAAGCCCCTTTAACGAGCCTTTCGAAGCCCATTCGTCGGGCAAAGCCGGCAGTAAGGTGACTTCGCCGACTTTGCTTTGAAGTAGCATCTCGGCAACTGCGGCGGTTGCGCCAAAGTTTCCGTCGATCTGGAACGGCGGGTGAGCATCAAAAAGGTTAGAGTAAGTTCCTCCACCGTTTGAATAGTTGTATCCTTCCACTCCAGTTGGACGAAGTAGACGATGAAAAACCTTTAACGCCCGGTTTCCATCTTGGAGCCTTGCCCAGAAATTTATCTTCCATGCCAAGCTCCAGCCGGTTCCGTCATCTCCTCTCGCATCAAGCGATTTTCTCGCTGCTGCCGCTAGTTCCGGAGTTCCATCTAATGTGATCTGGTTAGAAGGGTAGAGCCCATATAGGTGAGAAACATGGCGATGCTTTGGTTCAGCCTCTTTATATGGCTCGAGCCACTCTTGGAGCCGGCCGTCTGGGGCAATCTGCATCGGGGCGAGCTTGACCAATGCCGACTGCAGCTCGGCTCGATGAGACGAGTCGAGACCAAGAATCTCGCCAGCCTTAATCGTGTTCTCAAATAACTCCCGCACAATCTGTTGGTCCATGGTTGGACCCAAACAGGTATTGAGCGCGCCATCGGTTGGATGGATATAAGTGTTCTCCGGTGAGTTAGATGGAGCGGTGACGAGCCAGCCATGTTTTGGTTCCTCAACCAACATATCGAGGAAGAACAATGAGGCCGATTTGAGAACCGGGTAGGCGGACTTCAGGTAGGACTTGTCTTGGGTGAATTCATAGTGGTCCCATTGATGTTCGGTGAGCCATGCGCCGCAAGTGACCGTAGAGCCCCAGCCGGCTCCCTCGCCGGGTGAGGTGAAATGCCATGGATTGGTAATTGTATGAGCGACCCAGCCTCGGGCACCGTAATATGCCCTTGCCGTCTTTCTGCCGTTATCAACCAGCTTTGGAACAAAGTTGAGCAAAGGGTTAGCGCAATCAGACAAGTTGCAGTTTTCTGCGAGCCAGTAATTCATTTGAACGTTGATGTTCAAGTGAAAGTCAGCATTCCAAGGCGTCTGGATTTCCTCTGCCCATATACCTTGAAGGTTGGCTGGCAGGGGGCTGTCTGGTCGCGATGAACTGATGAGTAAGTAGCGACCAAAGTTGAAGTAAAGGGCGCAAAGGCTCGGATCGGAGGTTCCTTTGGCAAGTTCTGCCATCCGTTCAACCGTTGGCAATGCTTCGTTTTTCGAGATTGGAAGAGTTAGTTCAACCCGGTTGAAGAATTTTTGGTAGTCCTTGACATGTCGCTTTGACAGGTCAGCATAGGACAATCTAGAGGCGATAACCAACTGCTTTAAGCAAACGGATGCGAAATCTGGGTCAAACATGCTTGTGCCGGCTGAAACTAGGATGAGCATTTCATCGGCGTTCTTCACTTCGATGCCATTTCCTTTTGGTGTTTGAGTTCCACCCTTGATCACGACTTTTGCATGACCTTGGAATCGAAGTCCAGGAATACCGGGTGCCCCGCTGGGTAATTGACCTTCAATGACAATTCGATCGTTATCCACACGGGTTGATGCGTTCTCAGCTCGATCAAGACTTACTTCTGCATTGATTTTTTTGGTGCCTTTGCTCAAGGCTCGGTAAACAAACACCTTGTCTGGCGAGGAAACGAATGCTACTCGCTCAAATAGGGTGCCGCCTGAAGCGTAAGATATTGTGCATTTAGCCGTTTCTAGATCGAGGGTTCGCGAATAATCTTTGCTTGTTTCGTGGTCATATTTGACTCGCAGGTTGCCAAGGATTTGATAGCAACCGAATTGACCTTCCTTACCCTGCGACGATCCGGGCCCCTTGCATACAAAATTTTGTTGGAGAAGCTCTTGCGCCTTTCTTGGTTGGTCTGATAGCAGGAGTCTCCGAATTTCTGGCAAGACGTCGACCGCATCCGCTCGGTCTGCGTCCTGGGGGCTGCCAGACCAAACCGTCGATTCATTGAGGACAATTCTATCTTCTTGGATTCCGCCGAAAACCATTGCGCCGATTCGACCGTTGCCTAGCGGGGACGAGTCATAGAATTTTGCGGCGGGTGTCGTTGCCCAGATTTTTGATGAGGAGTCACTTGCCATCGCAAATCCTGATACAAAAAATCCAATGAGTAGACCAAGACATTTCACGATTTTAGTTTAGAACTTTGCAATGATGCGATATCCATCATTAGTAATTGTCTCGATGGGAAATCCGCCTTCGTCCAAAAATATCTCGTACTTTCTCGTCCCAATATGCTGACTTATGCTAGACCGCTTAAGCCGTTTTCCATCAACATTCTTTTCTGTTTCTCCGATATAAGTGCTGGTCGCAGCTTCCCAATTGAGGGAGGTGGCATTGAAAACGAAGTACGAATATGGTTTGCCCTTTTCCGGTTTATCTCGCAAAAACCAAAACTCAGGCAAGTCTCGAATTTCGCCATTGGCAGGAACCGCTTTTGTCGTTTTAGTCAGTTTGCTACCGACCGTTTCGGTCACCAAGAGATCATTTGCACGAAATTCGACTCGAGTACGGCTCTTTTCAACACCCTTTTCGTCAAAAATCTGAATGACTTTGAGAGTTGGTCTTCCGGACTTAGCCCAAACCATGGTTGTGTGCATGTCGAGTTTTTGATCGTTCATGCTCAGTTCCAACTTCGAGTCGGACCGCTTTCCGCCATCGACGGTAATTTTCACCAATATCTTTGCTTTGCCAATCGCCTTGCCATCACGCAATATGTCGTAATTTAGAATTTTTTCTTGACCAAGGACAAACAGCACAACACTAAGCATTGATCAGGAGTTCTCCCACTCGATAGCCACATTCGAATGTCTCTTCGATCCGTCCCCCGAGTAACCCGTCGCTTGACACCAAAATCTTGGATCCAGGTTGATTGACCGCTTCAAATCGGGCTAAGTTCTCGGGTTGAGAGTACTTCCATCGCTTAAGCAGACCAACTTCGGCGTGAGCAAAGTTCTCGCCATAAAGATGCTTGGTAAACGCCAAGGCGGTCGCGACAATGAAGTCATCCGACTTGTCGTAATTATCCTTTGAATAGCGGGCACTGAGTTGCATGACCATCGCTGAACCGCCAACAGGGGCTCGATCGGGGGATTTTTCGGATTCGATACTCAGCCAAGTCATTGGGTGAGTTTGTTCGGGATCAATGATCGCGTGATAGTGGATATCGGGGGGAGCAACGCTAAAACCCAGCATCACGCTTAGGCATTGCCGATAGGAAACATTGGACATTGGTCTTTGTTCGTCCAGAGTCCAAAGGAGCTGAGACGTGAGTGGCAGGGGTAAGGCGAGCACAACATGATCAAACACTTCGCCTCCTACTAAATAGGAATCTCCAGTTCTGCCAATCTCGTCAATGGACGCGTTAAATCGAATGTCGGTATCAACTGCCAGTCGGTTCGCAAACTCCGCGATGCCCGTGGAATAGGTGTATCGAGCGACCGAGTTGTGGGAGATGTCACCAGAATGAACACGAAGTGCCTCGTGAACCCAAATTGGCTTTTCGATTCGAACTAGACCTTCTACTGAAAGTTCGTTGAGGATTACGTCTTCGATTGACTTTCCACGCGGAGCAATACTGGTCGCTCCTGCATCCCATGTGAAGCCGTCTTGGGAATGCGTCCAGACTCGTCCGCCGGGTTTTGATCCCTTTTCAAAGATCGTTACGGGCAACCCAGCCTTTCGGAGTCGCCATGCGACTGCCAAGCCAGCCACACCGGCTCCGACAATTGCGACTCTCATAATGTTGATTCTACTCAGCCCAGGACGACAATTGACCGAGGCGGCAGCGCATCGAGAATTCCATGTTTCGAAGGTTTCGCTAGAATTTCCCGCCAATCCGCGACATTGCCCTTTTCAAAAACTCGATGATCGCCCTTTATACCGACTTGAAGGTTGTCGGCAGAATCGAAGTCGACCAGTTTGAAGTGGTCCGTCGGTTCCCAGCTTAGGTTGGCCAAAATCAGCCGACCACATTCGATCATTACGAATTGAGCATCGATATCCCAAACCCGAACCTTGTTCGAAGATCGCTCGGCCAGCAGATGAATAACCAAGGATGCTGGACTGTTTGCCAATGCTTCAGCATCAAAAATTGTGAGGTAGTCGGCTTTGCATTTGACTGCATTGACAACTGAAGCCAAGGTGAAGAGGGCAGCTTCAATTCCATTGGTTCGTTCGTCGGGAGTATCACTGAGGCGAATCGGTCCAACAATACCGGTCGTTGCCCCGATGCTTCGAGCGGTTTCGACTTGGTCGGGGATTGTCCAAGCGCATTCCATCATTGTTTCTGTATCAAATTGATGAGTCTTTGGTTGAAGGCCAAGGGCCACGCCATTGATTTCATCGAAATGGGGTCGTGCCCCATTCATTTCGATGAACCAGCTTTTTGCATGGATGAACTTCCTTGCTCCTCGGACGCCGTTCAGTTTTTGCCAATCGCGGGAAGGCGAAAAGAGGATTCCGTCGTTCGGAGAGAATGAGACCGGAATAGAGGCAACTTGGGTCTGCATGAATACTGGACCGCCGATAAGCTTGGCTGATTCGGTGCCTTCTGTATTCGCTTGAGCGTGGGTGAACCCCATGTTCTGCAGGGGTTCCATTTCTGGGATCGCAAAGTTTCGGTTAAACAGGGTTCCTAAGCTTGGCAAATCTCCAACGGTTGGCTTCAACATTTCTTTTTCGTCGGTAAAGCCAGTGGTCGAAATTGTTAACTTCGCTCGTTGGTGAATGACTTTGCCCTTTTCGACCTTGTACGGGGAACCCCATTCTTGGGGGTGACAATAAGTCTTGTATGAAGCATCGCCATAGTTGCGTTGGTCTTCGGTTTCAAATCCGTCACCGTAGAGCTCGATTCGGATTCCGATTCCCTTTTTGACTTCATAGCTGATCGCCTTCGTGTCCTTGAAAGGTTGGTCTGGCTTGATGAGTTTTGGGAAGATCATCATCTCGCAAGAGTCTTTCTGGTGCTCAATTTCAACCGGGGTTCCTTGTAGTGCTGACGGATGCAAAAGGCAAAGTCCAAGGCGGTTGGTCTGGGTGTCTTGTTCGACAGTTCCTTCAAAGGTGTATTCAATTTCAACGTGGGTTTCATCGACCAGCTTTCCGGTGATTGTGCCTCGCCATGAAAAGTCCATCTTGTCATCTTTGTGATGGGCAACAAAGGTGCACCTGAACGAATTCCTCTTTACGGCAAGTTCAAATTCTTCGGTTTTTGGAATTACCGTGCCCCAATCCGGACGCCTAACCGAACCGTAGATTCCCCTCAAAAGTTCGTGGTTGCCAACCCGCAAATATCGCAACTGACCTGAATCTGGATCGATAATCCCCCGCAGGTTGCCCATTTTAAATTCACGAGGTTCGGATGACATGGCAAAAGGTTATCCGAAATCGGACAAACTATAAGCATAACTTCATGAAGCAAATCCGACCAAACATCTGGCAAGTGTCTTACTCAGATCTGGGAAAGCCGAACGCACGGGGCTATTACAAGGTGGAAGATCTTGGCGAAGTACTGATGGATCAAGCAGACATCCGCTACATTGGGGAAACTCAAAAGCTCGGCTTTGAGCCTTTGTTTCACGTAGCAAAGTCGAAGGCTTTAAACGGTGCGTTTGTGGTTATTGGTCGCCAAGAAAAGGCTTAATCGGAGATCAGGGATCGGGGACCAGAGATCGAACGAAGAATGCATCAAAAACCCACAATCGAACGAATCCGGATTCGGTACGGCGAAACCGATCAGATGGGGCACGCCTACTACGCAAACTACCTTTATTGGTTTGAACAATCGCGGGGAGCTTGGTGTCGAGACCGCGGATTTACCTACAAGCAATTCGAGGAACGAGGAGTTTTTCTCCCGGTGGTCGAAGTTCACGTTCGATACAAAGGCGAAGTGACTTACGATGACTGGATTCAGGTTCGGGTTTGGGTGAGTGAAGTCAAGCGAGCCGCCATCCGGTTTGATTACGAAATCCTCAATGAATCAACCGGGAAGGTCTGCACGGAGGGCTATTCGTGGCACGTCTTTATGGGCGAAGCGAGGAAAGCCATGTCGATTCCCGAAGATATTAAGGAGCTTCTGGCTCGAAATCCCGAAGATTTCGATGTTATCGGCTAAAATTTGCAATAGCGGAACGTAGAACTTTCTCGTACCGTAAATTCGATATCGGTGAGCATGAGCGACCCCAATTGTTTCAGTTTGAAAGAAGCCGTCCGTCAGGTCGGTTTGCTAACGCCTGAATCAAAGCTCCTCGCCCTCGGGCAAACCGTTTTCTGGGACGAGCCGATGAAGGCAGGTCTGGCACTCGAAGCAGCAAAGGCTGGAGTTGGATTTATTGCTGGCGTTCACGATACTGATTACTTTGCCAAAGTCTCGGGGCAAAAGGATTCCAAAGCCAAATTCAAAACCCTAGCGCATAACGATGGCACTACCAGGAATCTTTGGAGCGCGGCTGCAGAGTTTTCGACCCTATTCGGATCCGAAACGGTCATTACCAAAGAGGAACTGCTCAAAGCGGGACTTCGCTTTGACCGACTTTCGCGTTCCCGAGCCGGGTTTCTCGACGAAGCGACCGAGGCGTGGGGTTGGCGGGGAATAGTTTCAACGGACGAAAATGCTCCGATCACCTTGGAAGTTCCGGGCGATACTCTGGCTAGGGAACTTTGCAATACGCTTAGATGGGCGATTGACGATTCGGTGGCTTCAATGGGCGACAACTATCGGGTCGCGGCAAGCGCTTTTGGCGACGAGATGAATCGCGTTTTTTGCGATGTAGCGGAGGCTCCTAACCGAAACCTGGCAGCAATTTACCGGGACTTACTAAAGCCGCTATATTCAATCGTTGCAGGTCAAGAACTTGATTTTGAAACGAGCCAAACCAGTGAGTTGCTTCGATTCAATCGTTCCACGATTAGTCTTCCTCGATTTGAGCTTTTGGAGAAGTATGTCAATCACCTTTCCCGCGCAGCAGCCTGCAAAGCCTATGACGATGCGGTGAAGGACTATCCTGGGCTTTACGAACTTTCAAGGTTCGGATCGGGAGCGATTCCGTTTGACCTAGTTGTTCCTGGTCACGGACGAGGAACGATTCGTCTTGGCAATCGCGGCGCAGTGATTGCGACTAAGAAACCGCTTTTCCTCTCCTACAAAAAGCCTCTGGAATCTCTCGAAGAGCTTGCGAGCCTAATTGAAGCGAAGTTTGGTTCCAATTGCGCAGTGATCGGTAAAGCCGTTACCCTTATTGGGATGCTCGGAAGGGAATTCACCTTTGCTTTCCACGATGGTGCTTCGTCCTACGTAAAGGCATCCCGTGCTCTTCACCATAAATTGGACTTCAAGGTTAATTCGATTCTTCGAATCAAGTACCAAACGTGGGATGCTTTAGCAGAAATTGATACTTGGTTCCATTTGCCAAAACCTTTTCAAACCGCATTTGGCGGCGAAGAAGTGTGCGCTCCGTCTTTCGCGTCCCGCTGGAGAACGGTGGTTTTGGAGCAGCAAGAGCGATTAGAACAGCTTGGGAAGATCAAAAAGCCAGGCGAACTCTTGGCATATTTGGACCAGCGAGTGGGTGGAGCTTGGAGTTCTCAAGCCAACGAGTACATTCAGATTCATGGAACTCTTGCGGAGCTGAGTAAGACTATTGAGTCAGCAAAACGTGAGCGTCGTGAGTTGTATGAGGCTCGATATGCCTCTGGTCAAAAATGGCAAGCAATTCAAACTGAGATGGGAGACCATTTCCGCGCCACGATCTTTGAAAAGAGCCCTTCGGGAGAGGATCTGGATAAACGGACTCAATACAAGAGTCAGATTGATGCTCTGCGAGTCGAGCGTCAAGCGCTTGAAGTTCGGTACGCCGAGCTTGGCAATCTCGAACGAGAAGCGGCTCGAAGCGATGCATTTATGAAGGTTCACAAGCGTCGCCGAGAGATTGAGCTGGAATCTGAACTCAAGCGGCTCAGCCTTATTCGCGAGGCGGTTATTTCTAGCAAGGGGCTTGAAAACGCTAATCGGCGACCGAGTGCCTGGTGGATTCCGCTCGTTAGTCCAGATGGCAAGTGGTTCTCCAAAATCATGGAGACCGCCACCTGCTGTTGGGAGCCAATGAATTGAAATTCTGGAAAGTCCAATCCATCGGAAACCACTTTCCTTTGATTCATTTAGATAGCGTTGTTGCGGCTACAGCCGAGGCTACTACTGCCGCATTGGCTCAAATGTCCATTGATATGTGTCGGCACCACTTCGGAATTGGTGGGGACGGATTGTTGGCGGTCGGGATGGGAGAAGGCGATGTTCGCCTTCGCATGTTCAACCCGGACGGAACCGAGGATTTTTGTGGCAACGGACTTCGGTGTACGGCGATGCATGCTCACGCCTTGGGTTGGGTGGGCGAGACGTTTAACATCCGACATTTGGATAGAGTTGTGCCGGTTACGATTTTGGACGGGATGATCAAGACAGTTATCGGGACGGCTTCTTATGACCCTAAGGATGTTCCCACCAATATTCAGGGCGAACTTTATAACGAAACGATCTTCGCTGCTCGAATAGACGACTGGTCCGTGGTGCTTCAAGGCAGTGCGCTTTCGACTGGCTCGACCCATGTTATTTTGCCCACAGGATCATTTCCCGATGACGATGGGTTTGTGAAGATTTCTGAAAAGCTGGAACACGATCCTCGTTTTCCCCAGCGAACCAGCGTTATCTGGTCAGTTCGTGATGGTGATGCGCTGAAAATTCGGATTTGGGAGCGAGGTTGTGGCGAAACGAAAGGGTGCGGAACTGGTTCTTCGGCGGCGGCGATCGACTGGATGCGTCGACGAGGCGAAGGTGGAAGGATCGAAGTCAAAAACCCGGGCGGCTCGGTATGGGTGAGTGCTGATTCGTGGCGGCACCCGATTACCGTTGAAGGGACTGCCGAGACGTTATTTGAGGGAGAATACGGGGAAAATCAGCTACAAGCCACCAGCCTCGAGCCACAAGCGTAATGCACTAATCTAGCCTTGTGAATAGCCTTCGCACATTGGTCTGCTGACTGCCGTCTCTTAACCTTTGAGCCCTCCAGGCTCAATGAAGTTTCCTTGGGGGTTCTGGAAAGTGCGAATTGTGCCCTATGATGGCAAACAGTTAACGGCGGTAAACAACTTTAGTTCCTTTCTTTTTTCGCTTCCGACTTCTCGGCGGCAACTCGACTCATCGGGACCTCACGCGCTTCTCTCCCCGTGATCAGCCGAACGCTTCCCGAGCCGCTCAGGTAGCTCCAAGCCCATTCGAGCAAGACTAGTGCCTTGTTCTTAAATCCGATGAGTAGCAAGACGTGAACCAAGCACCACGCCAACCAGGCGATGAATCCTGACATTTTGAGCGCACCAACTTGGGCGATCGCCCGATTTCGCCCGATCGTCGCCATACTTCCCTTGTCCTTGTAAGTAAACAACTTCGGCGGCTGCCCATCGAGCTTTCGCAAAATATTCGATGCCGCAAGATAGCCCATTTGCATTGCCGCCGAGGCCAAGCCGGGGACCTCGACGCCCTTCGTGTCATTCAGCGAGGCCATGTCGCCAATGACCGAGACCGACGGATGGTCGGGCAAGGTCAAGTCGGGATTTACCAAAATTCGACCTGCCCGGTCAACTGGAGCGCCTACGAGCTTGCCCAATGGCGAAGCTGCCACACCCGTCGCCCATAGGGTGACGTTAGCGGAAATCCATTCGTCCCCGACACGAATTCGGTCCGACTCCACCGCAGTTACCATCGAATTCAGATGGACTTCAACGCCTAAATCCTCCAATTGCCGCTTGGCACTTGAGGAAAGTTCAGGAGCAAACATTCCCAAAACTCGATCCGTACCTTCGAATAACATGACTCGAGCACGGCGCGTATTGATCATGCGAAAATCCTTAACTAACGCTTGCCGAGCAATGCCTGCGATGGCCCCGGCGAGCTCAACTCCGGTTGGTCCTCCTCCAACAATGGCAAAGCTAACGGGAGTATCTATATTGCTGAAGTAGGCTTGTCTCTCTGCGTCTTCGAATGCTTTGAGTATTCGGCGTCGCATTTCGGTGGCATCCTCGACCGTCTTAAGCCCCGGAGCGTTTGCTTCCCAATCGTCGTGGCCAAAGTAGGAGTGTCGGGCTCCTGCCGCGATGATCAGCGAGTCGAACGAAATCTCAGAAAGATCAGAAAGTCGGACCTTTTTGGCGGTGAAATTGAAGTCGACTACTTCACCGAGCAGAACTTCTACGTTCTTGGCTTTGCGAAGGATATGGCGCAAGGGAGCCGCTATCTGGCTTGGCGAGAGCACTGTCGTCGCCACTTGGTAGAGGAGAGGCTGAAACGTATGATGGTTCTTCTTGTCCATCAGAATGACATCGACGTTTTTGTTGGCGAGGGACTTTGCTGCGTACAACCCGCCAAACCCGCCGCCAACGATCACGACTCGATGCTTTGACTTCATGCCACCTCTTTCTACGAAGAAAATTCTCGCGGATGCTCAATAAAGGGTGCGAATCATTGACGCCATTTGTCAAGCTTCTTAGCTGTCCCGCCCTTGCCATCGCACTTGCCCTTTGGGTACTATTTATTGTTGGCTGTCTTACGACTGCCGATTACAACCTGACCACGGGTACCTTGCGTCCAGATTCGCCTCCGGATGCATACCTACCCGACAACGGTGAAAATATATGGCGAAAGAATGTCTAATCCAAAAACATAGGGTGCTGACCGCTAAATGGGATAAGTTGATTGCAGAAGAAAAAGCAATCATGGCTCTTCCCAAAGAAAAGCGTGATGAAGCCCTTGCTGCCTTCCGGGCAAAGCGAATCAAGAACCGAATGTTCAAGACTCGTCTCTACACTCGATGCTCCATTACTGGTCGCGCCCATGGCGTTTACCGATTCGTTGGCGTATGCCGACAAGTCTTCCGTGAGAAGGCGCATCGTGGCGAACTCCCTGGCATCGTGAAATCGAGCTGGTAATCCTGAGGAAATAAGAAAATGCACAGCGATCCTATTGCAGACCTATTGACTCGCATTCGAAATGGTTATCAGGCGAAGATGATGAGCGTCGACGTACCGCACAGTAAGATCAAGCTTGAAATTGTCAAGCTTCTTCAAACTGAGGGTTACCTCGAGTCTCATGAAGTCACGAACGAAACCAAATTTCCGAATATTCGAGTCACACTCAAATATGACAACCGACGCCAAGCTCTCATTCATGAGATCAAGCGCGTCTCGAAGCCTGGTCTTCGTGTTTACACCGCTGTGGGCGACTTAAAACCACTCCGAAACGGTCTTGCAACACGAATTCTTACGACCAACCAAGGCCTTATGACCGACCGAGAAGCACGCCGACGAAAGATTGGCGGTGAAGTGCTCTGTGAGGTCTACTAATGTCCCGAATTGGAATTAAGCCAATTGATGTTCCCGGCAACGTAACGATTTCGGTCGACGAAGCTACGAACAATGTTTCAGTTAAAGGACCGAAGGGTGAACTGAATCAGGTTATTAGTCGATTGCTCACCGTCAAGCAGGAAGATGGCAAGCTCAACCTTGAGCGACCAAACAACCTGCGAGAAGCTCGAAGCCAACATGGTCTGGCTCGCACCCTCATCTTTAACATGATTGAAGGAGTGACCAACGGACACAAGAAGCAACTCGATGTTATCGGTGTTGGTTACCGCGCTACCATGGAAGGTCGAAACCTCTTGCTGAACATGGGTTATTCACACCCAGTTCGAGTTCCAGCACCGGAAGGTGTTTTGCTCGAAGTGAAAGCAGATGAAAAGGCTCGAACCACAAGCATTCTCGTTTCAGGCATCGACAAGGCCCTCGTTGGTCAAGTCGCCGCCGATATCCGAAAAGTCCGAAAGCCAGAGCCTTATAAGGGTAAGGGTATTCGATATCTCGGAGAAGTCGTAAAGCTAAAGGCAGGAAAGCGTGCTTCGGCAAAGAAGTAAGGAGATCCGTTAAGTTATGGCAATTAAAAATAGACAATCAATGCGCCTGGCACGGCATGCTCGCCTTCGGAAGCGTGTTTCAGGTACTCCGGAAAAGCCACGATTGGCAGTGTTCCGCAGCTTGAAGCATATTTCAGCGCAAATTATCGACGATACAACTGGTCACACGTTGGTTTCGGCAAGTTCACGAGAAAAGGACTTGAAGGCAACTGGCAATAAGGACGGAGCCAAGAAAGTTGGTTCGGCACTTGCCGATCGAGCTAAGAAGGCTGGTCTTTCGACCGTAATTTTTGACCGTGGCGGCTTCCAATACCACGGACGAGTAGCATCCCTTGCGGATGGTGCCCGAGAAGCTGGGTTGGA